>NZ_JBPPTR010000006.1:0-154544 GCF_053544215.1 Rothia sp. 88186D007BW
GCAACGGGTTCTACTATACGCACCTTTTGCGGCTCACGCAAACCAAAACAGCCTTTTGTAAGCACCTTCACACAAGGAGAGATATTTAGATACCTTGACCGCTCCAGCAGGCCTAAAAAGTCTCAGTACACAAAAATACCCGACCGGCTAACCGGTCGGGCATCTTATATTGTGCGCCCCCTGGGACTTGAACCCAGAACCCATTGATTAAGAGTCAATTGCTCTGCCAATTGAGCTAGAGGCGCATATTTACTTGTCAGACTGAGAACCTGCCTCAGCAACGGGTTCTACTATACGCACCTTTTGCGGCTCACGCAAACCAAAACAGCCTTTTGTAAGCACCTTCACACAAGGGCCTTGTTAGTCTGCCAATGTAGACCCCATCTACCCCACAAGCAGATAAGAGCCCAGGCACTACTTGCGGTATTCGGCAATCATTTCGGGGGTAATGACGTCCATAACAGCAGTGTTAACACGCTCACTAGCAGGTGTAGCGACATTAGCTTCAGAAACTTCAGCCTCACCAGCAGGAGGTTCTGCTAGCGACTGAGAGATAACACCAATCTGGGCGGCCTGTTCGTCCGTAACATCATCTAGCACTTTACTGCCTGCGTGGTTCTCATTCAGGCTTTCAATGATGTTGATAAGGGCTTCGCGGAATTCAGGGTTAGAGAGTTCACCGGCAGACCCAAGTTTGCGGTCAATATTCTCCGCCTCAGCAAGGACTCGCCTACCCTCTTCAGTAATACCCAGAAGGTAGCTACGGCGATCAATGGTGTTTCGGGTACGGAAAACATACCCATAGGACTCCAGGCGAGCAAGAGTTTTACCCATGGTCTGAGCCTGCACGCCCACCAGGGAAGCGACCTTAACCTGAGAAATCATTCCTTCACGGGCAATGATACCCAGCGCCGTCACACCAGCATGAGTAAGCCCAAGTGACTTGAGCTGGTCATTCCAGCTGTATTCCAGCATGCGTGCTGCAGTTGAGAGGAGTCGATTAATCGACCAATTACGAATTTGTGGCATGGCAACATTATAAGCATACTCACCACTTATCTGCCTAGACATGACAGGTAGATGACATTACCAGCCCTGATAAGCTGACAAGAAGCACACACCCCAGTCGGCCACACCCTCTTATCGACCCCCTATGAAAGGACGCCCGTGGAAGGCCTTACACCCGGAACCCCTGCCCCCGAATTCACCCTGCCCGCCGCAGGTGGAGACACCATCTCTTTAGCTGACTACGCAGGGCAAAAAGTCATCGTCTACTTCTACCCCAAGGCTTCTACCCCCGGCTGCACCACCCAAGCCTGTGACTTTAGAGACAACCTAACCTCACTCACCTCACAGGGGTATGCCGTCCTAGGTATCTCACCCGATAGCGTCAAGGCTCTCAATACCTTCACCCAAAACCAGCAGCTCACCTTCCCCCTACTCTCTGACCAAGACCACGCAGTCGCAGAGGCCTACGGGGCCTGGGGCGAAAAGAAAAACTACGGCAAAACCTATGTGGGGCTAATTCGTTCAACCTTTGTCATCAATGAAAAAGGCATGATTGAGATAGCCCAGTACAACGTCCGCGCCAAGGGACATGTGGCCAAACTCCGCCGAGATTTAGGCATTGATTCCTAAAAAGAAACCCTCATTTAGCAAAACCGCCCAAGGTGTTGTACTATAGACACTGTTGTGCTGACAGCACCGCAATGCGCGAGTGGTGAAATTGGCAGACACGCAGGATTTAGGTTCCTGTGCCTTACGGCGTGAGGGTTCAAGTCCCTCCTCGCGCACACTGACGAAAGACCCGTTCAGCCCTGTTATCCCACGGCTGGACGGGTTTTTTGATAGCCAGATTCTAGCCCTTATACGCCTTGACCACTTCACCACAATGGTCAATGAGCCTTTAGAAGGAAGGGGATTCTCTCATGGCAACACCAGCCCTTACCCGCCGTGCCCTGCTTCACTACGGTTCCCTGCTCACCGCAGGCTTAGCCCTCACCGCCTGTAGCTCCTCCACCGAGACTGAACCAGCAGCGTCCGCCTCCCCCACCGAAGAGGCAGGCCCTACCTTCCGCTTTGCCCAAGGCGCCCAGGTGCTCACCCTCGACCCGGCAGCCACCTACCGCCTCGAAAGCCACCGCATCAGCGCACAAATACTAGAGCCCCTGGTACGAGCTGACATCAACACCGGCCAACCAGCCCCCTGCCTAGCCACAAGCTGGCACAGCAGTGAAGACGGCCTCACCTACACCTTTCACCTCGCTGAAAACACCACCTTCAGCGACGGCCTCAAACTAACAGCACAGGCCGTAAAAGCCAACATCGAGCGCTGGTCCCGCCTGGGCAAAGCCCCCCTCACCCGCATCACCCAGCCCTTCCACCAACTCTTTGGCAGCATCACCACAGCAAACGGAAGCCCCGAAGAGCCCCTCGTTACTAGCTGGACAGAAACCAGTGAAACCAGCCTCACCCTCACACTCAGCCGCCCCTCCCACAGCTTTCTCAAAGCCCTCACCCAACCAGCCTACGGTCTAGTCACCCCCAGCAGCATCGGGCCAGACGGCTACCTCACCAGCCAGCCGGTAGGCACCGGAGCCTTCACCCTCACCTCCTGGGACGGCACCACAGCCACACTGACCCGCAACAGCTCCTACCGTGGCGCACCCCCTAGCCTGGGCAGTATCGAATTCACCACCATCCCCGATGCCGAAAAACGCTACTACCATCTACTTGAAGGCACCATAGATGCCTACGACCAGGTAGCCCTCAAAGACTACGTACCCCTAGCCCTTGAAGGTTACCCAGTTCAATCACGAGACCCCTACGCCATCACTTACATCGGCATCAACCTCTCACACCCTGCCTTCACCGACATCGCAACCCGCCAGGCCCTGGCCCACGCCATCGACCGCGACGCCCTCATCGAGGCCTATTACCCCCAAGGCACCCACACCGCACCAGACTTTATTCCAGCCCTCTTCCAAATAAAAAAAGACGACACAGGGCAGGCCTACACCTACAACCCCACCCTGGCCAAAGAACTCCTCAAAGCCAGCACCTACACCAACCAGGCCATTGACTTCTACTACCCCATCAACCTCTCCCTGCCCTCTCTGCCCTCCCCAGAAGGCATCTACTCCCTCATCTCAGCCAACCTCATAGAAGCTGGCTTCAACATCGTGCCCAAACCCTACCGCTGGTCAGAACCCGGCAGTGAAGATGTGCCCACCATCCACCCCAACTACGGCCTTGAACTCACCGGTTATATCGGAGCCTTCCGCGACCCCACAGCATTCTTAGGGCACGTGCTGACCCCAGCAGCGTCCGCACCAGCACCCCAGAGCACCCCCAGCCCAAACGCTAGCCCTAGCGCCACTACTACTTCACCTACCCCCTCAGCGGCGGTACCAGAACCCACCACAGTTACCGCCACCTACACCACCATCCACCAAGCAATCAACCAAGCCGATACTCACACCGACATCGACCAGTGGCGCGAGGCCTACCAGAACATCAACCAACAGATAGCTAACCTGCTCTCTGCCCTTCCGCTGGCCTACCCGGTCTCCGGCCTTACCCAAGGGCAGCGGGTAGATAGCTATACGGTCAGCGCCACCTGCATCGACGATTTCTCCACCATCCGCATCGACAGCTAGCTCTCTCCCACGCACATGCACATGCACATGCACACAGCTCACTGCAAAAGTAGGTCAAAGAGCTGCACATGTTAGGTAGGTCGCTCTATCTGTACTACTCTAAAGAAAAGAAAAAGGGGGCCAAGCTGCCCCCACCCAGCTGGTGCCCGCTATCGGGCACCGCAGCCTTAGAGTGAGGGAGCGTCAAGCACATGGCACAGGAAGTCAAGACCGATGTCGTCCTAGTGGGCGGCGGTATCATGAGCGCAACCCTGGGCGTACTACTCAAAGAAGTAGAGCCCACCTGGAACATCACCCTGCTAGAGCGTCTAGGCCAGGTAGGCCAAGAAGCCTCCAACCCCTGGAACAATGCAGGCACCGGCCACTCAGCACTCTGCGAACTCAACTATGCACCGGCTGGCCCCGACGGCAACGTAGACCCCACAAAAGCCCTGAGCATCAACGAACAATTCCAAATCTCCCGTCAGCTCTGGGCCTCCCTCCTTGAAGAAGGCAAAATCAAGGACGCCAACTTCATCAACCCCGTCCCCCACATGTCCCTGGTCTTCGGTGAAGACCACGTCAACTACCTGGGCAAACGCTTCGAAGCGCTTGAAAGCCACAAGCTCTTTGAACGCATGAAATTCTCTACCGACCTTGACCAGATTCGCCAATGGGCGCCACTAGCTGTTGAAGGTCGTGACCCCGCTCAGAAGATTGCCGCCACCTGGTCACCCGAAGGAACTGACGTAGACTTCGGCAACCTCACCGAACAGATGGTCAACTACCTGGCAGAACAGGGCGTAACAGTCCAGTACGGCCAGCAAGTCACCAACCTCAAGCAGCAAAGTGACGGAAGCTGGCTCATTGATGTGACAGACCGCCTTGCCTCCAAACAAGGCCAGAAGATTCGCGCCAAGTTCGTCTTCCTAGGTGCCGGCGGTGGTGCCCTGCCCCTCCTTCAAAAGTCAGGTATCAAAGAAGGTAAAGGCTTCGGTGGCTTCCCCGTCTCAGGCCTTTTCTTCCGCAACACCAACGAAGAAACCGCGCTCAAACACAATGCCAAAGTCTACGGCCAAGCCTCCGTCGGTGCCCCACCCATGTCTGTGCCCCACCTCGACACCCGCTACGTCAACGGGCAACGCTCCTTACTCTTTGGCCCCTACGCCGGGTTTAGAACCAACTTCCTCAAGAATGGTTCCCTCCTTGATCTGCCGCTCTCACTGCGCCCAGATAACCTCATCCCCATGGTCCGGGCCGGCCTCGATAACCTTGACCTGACCAAGTACCTGGTCGGTGAGGTAGTACAGAAAATCGATAAGCGCGTAGATGCCCTCCGCCAGTACTACCCCACCGCAGTAGCAGATGAATGGGAGCTCATCACCGCCGGGCAGCGCGTACAGGTTATTAAAAAGGACGCCAAGAAAGGCGGCGTGCTCCAATTCGGCACCGAACTCATCGCCTCAGGTGACGGCTCCATTGCGGCCCTCTTAGGTGCCTCCCCCGGTGCATCAACTGCCGCCCCCATTATGCTCACCCTCCTGGCCCGCTGCTTCCCCTCCAAGATGAATCAGTGGGAGACCCGCATCAAGGAGCTCGTGCCCGGCTACGGCGTCAAACTCAATGACAACCACCAGCTAGCCGACGAACTCTTTGCCCACACCGCCCAGGTGCTAGGCCTGAACAACTAGCCCACCGGCGTCCGCCTGCTCAGCAGGCAATCATCTTCCACGTTGCCCTGGCACCTTGGTGTTGGGGCAGCTTCTTTTCACATCAAAGACAGCGCCTAGCCAGCTCAAAAATCTCATCATGCTACTGATAAGATGTTTACTGATTAATCACCGCATGCCCAAAGGACGACCCCATGGCTCTCGAAGAACAAACTATCAGCCGGTCCGCTACAGAGGACGCACACGAGAAAGCACCTAAGCCAGGCAAGCTCTCAGATATGCGCGGCTCCAACTGGAAGTACATTTTCAAACGCGCCCTGAGCGAATTCACCAATGACGGTTGCATCGACCTGGCAGCATCCCTCACCTACTTCACGGTGCTCTCCATCTTCCCCGGCCTACTAGCAGTGGTGTCACTACTAGGTGTCTTTGGGCAGGGCCAACAGACCACCAACGCGATACTGAACTTCTTACAGGACTACGCGCCGGCTGAGATGCTCTCTCTGCTCGAAGACCCCATCACCCAGCTCACCAGCTCAAATACTGCAGGGCTGGCCCTGGTAACCGGTGTGGTCGGTGCCCTGTGGACTGCCTCCGGCTACGTCGGTGCCTTTGGCCGCTCCATGAACAAGATTTACGGTGTAGTAGAAGGGCGCCCCATCTGGAAGCTACGCCCCTTCAACATGTTGGTCACCGCAACAATGGTGCTGATTGTCGTCTCCATGATGCTGGTTCTGCTCTCCTCAGAGGACGTACTGACCACCGTCCAAGATGCAATCCCCGGCGTGGAGCTAGGTAGCTTCATCACTATCTGGATGTGGCTGCGCTACCCCATCATGGTAATTCTGGCTGTTATTCTCATCAGCTTGCTCTATTACGCAACACCCAACATCAAGCAGCCTAAGTTCCGTTTCCTCACCCCCGGCGCCGCTATCGCCCTGGTAGTTATGGCTATTTCGGCTCTAGGTTTCAGCTTCTACGTATCAAACTTTGGCTCCTACAACGCTACCTATGGCCTAATCGGTGGTGTTATCGTGATGCTGCTCTTCATCTGGATTATGAACAACGTACTGCTGCTCGGCGCCCAGATCGACGCTGAAATCCAGCGTGGGCGCGAGCTACAGGCCGGTATCAAAGCTGAAGAGGAACTACAGCTACCCCCTCGCGATGACACCATGGCTATCAAACAGCAGGAGAAGAAAGAAAACCTGATTGAAGAGGGCCGCAAGATTCGCCTGTCCCACAGTGGGGTTGATTTTAAGCAGATAGCTAAAGATCAGGAAAAGGACTCCAACTCATCTAAGAGCCTGTAAGCCTCTCAGACATTTACGCCCCGGCCCCTCCACTGTGAGGGGCCGGGGTCTTATGCATAGAGGTATGAGCAAGCCCTACCTTTCAATCGAGACTTATGATGCCCCGCCTGCCAATCCACACGCCTCACCCCGGCTCCTTGAAAACCAGCAGGTAGTGGCGGTGCAAGCCTCATAAGGGTTAGGGCAAGAGCGCCAGACGCTCTTCGTAGGTGCGACGCCATAAGAAACCGTAGAGGTGACCTAAACAGAAATAAACCGCAGCAGCCACCAAAGGAATAATCAGAGCAGCCTGGTAACTATAGGAACCACTCACATCACCTGCCCAGACGAAACCCACCGCAACTCCGCCCAAGAAACAAGCCTGCAAAGTAGAAAGCGCAAGATCTAGGTTCTTCCGCACCGACAGGCTGGTAGCCACCGAGTCCATCGTCACCAAACAAATACCATAGGCAAGGCCCACCCCCACCAGAGGCAAGATCATACCCAGAGCCGACGTCGGCAAAGACAGGGTCATAGCAGTCAAGGTCAGCCCAGACCCACTCACCAACCAAGCCCCCCACCTAAACATGGGCAGACGCTCAAAGAGCACAAACAAAGCAGAAATGACCGCACACAGACCTAAGAGAGCAATCAAAAAACCAGTCAAACCAACCTGATCAGTTGAAATAGCGTAGGCCACAATAGCGGCCTGGGTCGAGCCCAAAGACAGGCCTAAACAAATAGTGCCCAACTGCGGTATCCACAGCAAGGAGCGGCTCACCCCCCGCAAGGGCTTACGCCGGTTCCCCTCACTCACGTCTCGAGTCTCTACCGGCAGGTTCTCAGGCCGCCACAAAAGCATGATCAGGCCCAACATATCAAGCACCATCACAGCAAAGAGGGCCGACTGGGCGGTTAAGAAGACCGTAGTCATACCCGCAATAACCGCCCCCGCAGGAAGAGCAATCACATCAAACATGGTTTCTAGCGAAATAGAGGCATTAAGCTGACGGCGGTCTTGCGTAGTAAGGTACCGGGCGCTCCAGTAGCTTCGCATCATGGCCCCCAGCGGCACGGTCGTCACCCCCGTAACTGCACAGGCTGTAAGAAACCTACTGATAGAGCCACTACTAGTTTCAGCAAACCGCAAAGACTCAATCATCAGCCAAATCAAAGCCAAAATGTTGAGTACCGTCAGAGCAAAAAAGATTCTCCGCTGCCCTAAACGCTCAGAAATTGACCGGTAGATCGGCACCATCAGGGCTGCGCTTAACCCCACTGTACCGGCAGCATACCCCCCAAGGGTGGCCTCATTATTCTGGACGGCCAGCATCATCATCACAGCTAGCATGACCATGGCAGCAGGCAGACGCATCAGCAGCGAGAAGAAAAGAAACCGCCACCCGTGCGCCAACAACAAATCGCTGATACGGGTACGAGCATACTGGGCAGATACCCCCAGCCGTTCAACGCTCTGGCGTAGGTTACTGCCCAGCTGAGGGCTAGTGGTCAGCTGGTGGTCACGCTGGTAGCCCAGACCTGTTCGAGGCGATGAGCTACGTTTCTTGGGGTTACGGTGAGGGCTCACGCTACTCCTGCCTCTGTGACCAGGGAAGAACCCTGGGGCGAGCTTGTAAGGACGATGTGCTTGCTAATACGGTTCTTCATCTCAGCCACATGAGAGATCAGGCCGATGACGCGCCCACGCTCACGCAGGGAGTCGATGGTGGTCATCACCTCTTCTAGGGCCTGGTCATCAAGGGAACCGAACCCCTCGTCCACGAAAAGGGTATCGATGTCGATGCCACCATTAGCCTGTTGCACTACATCAGCTAAGCCCAGGGCCAGGGCCAGGGAAGCCATGAACGTTTCACCGCCTGAAAGAGTTTCAGGGGATCGGCGGGCGTTGTGCCAGGCATCAAAAATATCTAGAGCCAGGCCTGATTTCTTACCCCGCCCCTCGGCCCGGTCGGTGTGTTCGAGGCGGTAACGGCCGTGGGTCATTTTTTCTAGGTGCTCGCTGGCGGCGTCCGCTACCTCGGTGAGCTGGTAGGCCAGCACATAGGTGGTTAGGGTCATGCGTAGGCGGTTGTCGCTGCCGGGCGCTGCTGTTGCTGTGGCCGCAAGTTCGCCTTTGAGATGGGCATCTTCTAGCAGTAGGCGGCTCTGAGCAAGGGCAGCTTCAAGCAGGTTCAGCACCTCCCCCAGCTCGGTGCTAGCACCGGTTAGGCGGGTGGTGTGGCGTATGAGCTCTTCGTTGTGGGCGCGAAGCTGGGTGATGTGCGCTTTAAGCTGGGCTACTTCTTCAGGAGCTGGTGGCTGCTTACCGGCTGCTTGCAGCTGGGCGATATGAGCTAAGGTGGGGCTCTCTAACTGGGCTGTGACTGCCAGGGTGCGGTCGCGGTGGGCGGTAACCTGCTCTTCTAGCTGGCTGACCTGAGCCTTAGATAGGAGCTGTGCTTTAACCTGCTGGGCATCTGTCAGCTGGGCTTCTTCCAGGGCACGGTCCAGCTCTTCTTGGGCCTGTACCTGGGCCTGCCGGTGACGTTCCTGCTCAGCTTGGGCGGCACCGAGGGCGGGAATCTGCCGGGCTAGTTGATTGAGGGTGGCAATACGGTCAGCCAGGCTAGGGCCTTGCTGGTGGGGTTCTAACTCAGCTTTCAGGTTCTCTCGTTGGCTGCTGAGCTGCTGTATTTTAGCTTCTTCGCTGGTGTGTTGGCGTTCAGCCTCAGCCAGTTCGTTACGGCTAGCGTCGAGGGCTTGCTCGGCTGTGGTGATGCGCCGGGCCAGGGCCTTGCGGTGGGCTACCTGCGCCTGAGCTTGGCTAAGGCTTTCTTGGGCAGCGGCAAGAGCGGTGTGGGCTTCCTCTGGTTCGGGGGTGCCCTGTTTTACTAGCTGGTCCAGGGTGCTCTGGGCTGCGCTGAGAGCTGCAAGAGCCTCTTGGGCTGCGGCTTCTGCCTGGTCGCGTTGGTCTTTGGCCTGGGCGAGGGCTTCTTGGGTGACAGGTGGGGTGTTCTGGTCATAGCTGGCGGGGGCAGGGTGTGTGGTGGAACCACAGACGCTACAGGGCTGACCGTCAGTGAGATTTTCGGCCAGAATCTGGGCAGCCGCATCAAAGCGTTGGCGCTGAAGATTTTCAGCCTGGGCGGACGCTGCCCGCCGGTTTTCTTCGGCTGCCTGGGATTTCTGGCGGGCGGTGGCCAGGCTGGCGCGGGCGGTAATGAGCTGTTGGGCTGAGGTCACCTTGTCGCGGGCCTGGGTGAGGCGGGTGCGGGCTGCTTCTTCCTGAGCTGGGGCTTCTTCGGTCTGGGCGTAGTCTTTGCGTAGCTGGGTGAGGTTCTTCTGGGCTGTCTCCAGGTCTTGGGTGAGGTGGGTACGGCGGTCGGTGAGGTTGGCTAAGACGGTGGCGCTGGCTTGTTCTTGGCGGGCTAGGGCAGCCATGTCTTTTTCTACCTGCTGGTAGCGGGTCAGGCCTTCGATGTGGGCGCTCATCTCTTCACCCAGCTGTTGGCTGTCAGTCTCCTTCAGGGCCTGCTTGAGCAGGCTGTGGGCGCGGGTGAGAAGGCTATGTTCGAGGGCGGTTTCGGTCAGCTTTTCTTGGGCGGAAATAAGCAGTACCTGGGTGCTGTTGAGCTGGGTTTCTGCCCGGCCTTGGGCCTGGTGATAGGCGGTGCTAGCCTGTTCGGCTGCTTGTACTCGGGGCAGAATATCGGCAGCTACGCGATGCTCTTGCAGGCGGGTACGGCTAGCAGCGATCTGGGGTTCTTTGTGGGCAAGGTTTTCTTGTTCCTTGGTGAGGTTGAGGTAGGTGGCCCAGTCTTTGTGGAGCTGGGTAGCGGCGCGGTGTTCAGTTGCGAGCGCTTCAAGGTTTTGGGCGCTTTTTTCTCGTTCTTCTTCTAGGTTTTCGGTGAGGGTGTGCAGTTCGCGAAGAAGGTGCTCTAGGTGGTGGGGGAGGTCGGTGAGGTCTCTGGTGTTTTCGGGGGTGCCCTTGTCGGTAGTGTCTTGGGGGGTGGGGGTGTTGGGGGTTTCTTCTGTGGGCGCTTGGCCTAGGGCTTGGCGGGCCTGGTCTATGCAGGCGGCGTGTTCGGCTCGTTCTGCGCGTTGCTGGAGCACCTGTAGTTCTTGTTGGGCGGCGTCGGCTGCGGCGGTGGCGTCCTTGGCTTTCTCGTGGAGTAGGGCTTGGACTTTTTCGAACTCTTCGGTGCCAAAGAGCTGTTTGAGGAGTTGTTCTCGTTCCCCTGAGCTGGCGGTGAGGAATCGCTGGAACTTTCCTTGCGGGAGCAGCATGACCTGGTTGAATTGTTGGGCGTTCAGGCCTAGTACCGAGAGCATGAAGTCCCCGGCGTCTTTGTGGCGGGTGATGGCTGGGTCTGGTTCCCAGGTGCCGGTGGCGGTGTCAAACTTCTCAATCAGGGTTTTAGCCGGTTCGGTTAGGGTGCCGTGGCCGCGTTTTTTGGGGCGGTCGTAGGCTGGGCTGCGGTCGATGCGGTAGCGGTTGGTGCCGATGGTGCAGTCTAGGACGACTCTGGGTTGGGTCTGTGGCTGAGCGAACCGGGATTTGAGGTCGGTGCGCCCTGATGAGGTGGTGCCGTAGAGGGCGTAGCAGATGGCGTCGAGGATGGTGGATTTGCCGGAGCCGGTGGGGCCGTTGAGCAAGAAGATGCCTTCGCGGTTTAGGTCATCGAAGTTCAGGGTGATGGTGCCGGGGAAGGGGCCGTAGGCGGTGAGTTCTAGTCGGTGGATTCGCATTTATTCGCTTGCTCCCCTGGTGCGGGCTTGGTCTAGGACGCTGGTGAGATAGGTGGTTTCGGTTTCGGTCAGGGCTCGGTTGCGCACGTGTTCGTAGAAGGAGGCGCAGATAGCTTGGGTGCTGTGGCTTTGGCGGGTGCGTCGGTAGCTGTGCTCCTGGCGGTTCTGGGTGCCGTCGGGGGTGAAGAAGAGTTCTTGCACGTGCTCGTAGTGGGCTTTGAGGCGGTCCAGGGCTGAGGCGGGTCGTTCGGGGTCGGTGAGGGTGATGCTGACGAAGGCCTGGCTGTAGGCTGCGATGGTTTCTGGTGCGAGGATTTCTTCTAGCCTGCCTTTGAGGGTTTTGAGGGTGAGGTGGGTAGCCCAGGTGTGTTCGCTCACTTCAAGGGCACCGTCGGGGGCTATATCAAGGATCCAGGCACCCTTTCGGTGGTTTTGCTCGCTGAAGGAGTAGGCCAGCAGGGAACCGGAGTAGCGGACGGTTTCGGTTACTTTTTGCCGCCCGTGCAAGTGCCCTAGGGCAGTGTAACTGGCAGCGGCAAAGGTGCTCGCCGGCACCTGCTGTACCCCGCCAACTGAGATGTCACGTTCTGATTCTGAGGGTTCTGAGCCGGTGGCAAAGCAGTGGGCTAGCACTATTTTTGCGCTCACCTGGCGGGTGGCGGCGTCCTCTTGGATGCGGCGCATGGCCTCAGTGAGCACGGCGGTGTGGCTGGCTTCGGTGCCCCAGCGGGCGGCGATGGGGCGCGGTTCTAAATAGGGTATGCCGTAAAAAGCTACCTCTGCACCTCCAGCAGAGAGGAGGACGGGCTGCCCCACCTGGGTCTGTGAGGTGATTAGGTGTACGCCGGCGGCGCTGAGCAGAGAGGAGCCGAACCCTAGGCGAATGGCGGAGTCGTGGTTGCCGCTGGTTACTATGACGTGTGCCCCGGCCTGCACTAGGCGGGTGAGGGTGCGGTCAAAGAGTTGCACGGTCTCGGTGCGGGGCTGAGCCTGGTCGTAGACGTCGCCGCTGATGAGTACTACATCGATGTTTTTTTCTGTGACCAGAGCAAGCATTTCATCGAGAAGTTGCTCAGCATAGGAGTAGAGGGAGGTTCCGTGGAAGGTACGGCCCAGGTGCCAGTCTGAGGTGTGCAAGATACGCATATCCACCAGTTTAGTAGCCGCGCTGATGCCCCGCTTTAGAATAGGGAACATGATTTCTGTTTTTCCTGCCCCTGATGCTCTCTCCCCCGCCTACCGGTTAGGTGTGCGCGGTTCCTTGCTCGGCACTGCGCTGGGGGATGCCCTGGGGTTCCCCCTTGAGCTGAGCACGGTAGAAGAGATCACGGAGCGTTGGGGGCAGCTAAGTGGAGCTGACCTGGTGGCTGCTATCGCCCAGGGCCCTCTCTTGGTGTCAGATGATACTCAGCTGACCTTGGCAACTCTTGATGGCCTGATAGAGGTGCTGGAGTGGAATAATGAGGGGCAGGCAGCTGATGAGCTGGCCTGCATCTGGTTGGCCTACCTGCGCTGGTACACCGGCACCGGCCACCTTGCCCCAGAGGCCGCCCCCTACTCCCTTGCCCGTCCGCTCGATAGTCTAGACGTGATGCGCCAGCAGCGGGGCCCGGGCAAGGCTACCTTAGCTGCCCTGGCGGAGGGGCAGATGCAGTTTATCTCAAAGAATGTTAACCCCCAGGCGTTGGGTACCGGGGCGCTCATGCGCTCTGCCCCTTTTGGCTACCTGCCGGTAGCTGATGATGCCACCGTTATCAAGCTCTCAGCCCATGCGGCAGCGCTGACTCATGGGCACCCTGAGGCGATTATTTCAGCTAGTGCCTATGCTCTGCTGATTCGCTACCTCTTGGGGAATCAGAGCGCACCAGGTGGGCAGGTTTCCCGCTCCGGTATTCTTTTGGCCTGCACCCAGCAGGTGCTGGCCTGGCTAGATACAGTCCCCCAAAGCCAGGTTCTTCCCGGTGATGCTGCCCTTACCGGCGCAGCTGTGGGCACCGCCGTCCGCTTGGCCCAGCAGGCGGCAGAGGGTGAGGACGCCCGCCCCCACTTTGGCACCTTGCTCTTAGCTCCCGATGTGCTCGGCTATGCCCTCTTCTTAGCCCTGCGGGCAGAGGCAGATGTGACAGCAGGGGCACTTAGCCAACACCAGGCAGTGAAAGAAGCTCTAGGGGCCGCGATAGCTGTTACCGGCGACTCAGATTCCTTGGGGGCCTTGGTTGGCTCCCTACTGGGGGCGCTCTGGGGTGAGAAGGCTTTCCCGGCAGAGTTAGCCAGGGCAACCGATGCTACAGAAGCACTTGAGCTCGTAGAGGCAGCCTGGTTTAAGCAGCTTGGTGCCGCTAGCTAGAGCACTCGTAGCTGTGACACTCTACTGAGCACCAGCCTACCCCCCTTATGCTGCAAGCACCTCGGCGCGGTGATCAAGGTACCACTCATCGGCCCGCTCTACCGCTAAGCGTTGGATAGCCCCGCCCATGCCGTTATGCATAATATAGGCCAGTGACTGGAGAGGTAGCAGGCGGGCTACTATTCTGGCCCGTTCTAGCTGGGCATCGTTGAGGACTTTAGCCAGAGAATCCCAGCCGTAGAAGTTACCTAAGGCCGCATGGTCGATAGCGGCATCACCCACTGAGGCATGGTCCCAGTCGATAACGCCCACCAGCTTATCGCCCTTCCACAGAATGTTATGCCCTGCAAGATCGCCGTGCACCAGCACCGGCGGGGCAGGTTCAAGGGCCAGAACCCGGTCAATAGCCGTATGGGCAATCTTCTGGGCGCCACTGAGCAACTGGGGAACGACCTGCTCCCGTAACAGTACCTCCCAGTTATCTCGCCCACCCCAGTGCTCATGGACCATATCCATATAGGGCCCATAGCCCCTGAAATCTACCGAATGAATCGCCTTAATGAGGGTAGCAAGCTGCTTGGGCGGGGCTGATCCCTGCAAACGAGGCTCACCCTTAATCCAGGTCAGCCCCACAGCTGTAAAGCCGTTGCGGGTAATCACTCGGGTAATGGGCCGGGGCACAGCAAAAGGGAGGTCCTGCGGTAGCCGCCGCAAAATCTCCGTACGCCGGGCCACCTGGTGACCGGTCTTTGGAGTTTTAGCGATACGCACACTCAACTCTGCCCCCATGTTAACAATGACGTGGGCAGAGCCGGTCGTCCGCACATCCCAGCGGTCGTGGGGAATATTCACACCAGCCTGGTCCATCACCGCTGTGACCACAGGCAGAGCATTCATCTGTTCGATGACGGTAAGGTGCGCCACCATAAGGTACCTCGTCCCGGGTTATTACTGAGCCAGAGCAGCCTGCAGGTGGGGAAGAAGCCGGGCGAGGGCCTGGCTGCGGTGGCTAATAGCGTTCTTGACCTCTGCTGGCACCTGGGCGCAGGAAAGACCCGCGTACTGGCCGGTAAAACCGTCAGCTACCAGAATCGGGTCATACCCAAAGCCACCCTCCCCACGGGGCTCCCGCAAGAGAGTTCCAGCCAGCTCCCCCTCTTCAACAACCTCTAGCCCCTCAGGGGTCACCATCGAAGCGGCGCAGACAAAGCGGGCACCACGGTGCTCATCAGCAATATCTGCCAGCTGGGCCAAGAGCAGGTTAAGGTTCGCTTCATCATCCCCATGCTGGCCAGCCCAGCGGGCACTAAAAATACCCGGAGCCCCACCGAGCACATCCACAGACAGCCCCGAATCATCGGCAATAGCAATGAGACCGGTAGCCTGGGCAACCGCGCGGGCCTTAATCAGAGAATTCTGGGCAAAAGTGACCCCATCTTCAAGAACATCAGGGGCACCAGCGGCACCTGCGTCGATGACCTCAGTATCAACGTCCAAACCCTCAATAGCGCCGCGAAGCATCTCACGGAACTCGCGCAGTTTACCCTGGTTGTGGGTAGCAAGAACAATCTTTGCAGGCATTAGTCCTCCAGGGCCTCACGCTGAATCTGGGCCAGCTGCGCGGTACCGTGCAGGGCCAAATCGAGCAGGCAGTTGAGCTCATCGCGGTCAAAGGGTGCACCCTCAGCGGTGCCCTGAACCTCAACGAAAGCCCCCTCACCGGTGACTACCACGTTCATGTCGGTCTCGGCGCGAACGTCCTCTTCATAGGGCAAATCCAGCATGGGCACACCATCAATAATGCCGACAGAAATTGCGGCAACAGAACCAGTCAGGGGCTTAGCTTTAGCCGGGATAATCCCCTGGGCCTGGGCCCAGCCAATAGCATCAGCAAGAGCAATGTAAGCACCAGTGATAGCGGCGGTGCGGGTGCCGCCGTCCGCCTGTAAAACGTCGCAGTCAAGCACAATGGTGTTCTCCCCCAGCTCAGCGGTATCAATGACCGCGCGCAGGGAGCGGCCAATCAGCCGGGAAATCTCGTGGGTACGACCACCAATCTTACCCTTGACTGATTCACGGGAGTTACGAGTGTTGGTGGCACGCGGTAGCATGGCGTATTCTGCGGTGACCCAGCCGGTGCCCTGGCCCTTGAGCCAGCGGGGCACCCCCTCAGTCAGGGAGGCGGTGCAGAGCACCCGTGTGTTACCGAATTCAATCAGGGCTGAACCTTCAGCGTTCTTTGACCAGCCGCGGGTGACGGTGATGGGGCGGAGTTGATCGGGGGTGCGGCCATCGCCGCGTACAGTGGGTGCTGCCATGTTTTCTGTCATGCTTTCAGCCTATCGCCTGTAGCCCAGGGCGCACAAAACCGGCACCTTTTTCTGCACCCGTGTTGTGTGTGCTCTTAAAAGATAAGGGGGTGTTCGTTCTGGGGCTCTATGTGTACTGAGCCCTATACTCTGCCCCAGATTGTACTCCTGTTAGCCTTGCTGGCGGCTAATAACCTTCAAGGTAGTAGTCTGCGGGTTACTCTCATACTCTTGAGAGCTACGACGGGGGTTAACCCGGTAGGTTGCAGAAGCCTCAGCAACTGAAATCGGCCCATCAAAGGCCGTTTGGGCCTCAGCCAAGGCAATAGCGGGGTCATTCCAGATAGGCAGATGAGTCAGTAGCAGGTTGCGGACGCCAGCCTCAGCAGCCGCTTCACCGGCACGTTTACCGGTCAGATGGATACCGCGCAGGGCATCATCGCGCCCTTCCTGGTAGGCAGCCTCGCAGAGGAACAAATCAGCCTGATGGGCTGCTTCAACCAGACCCGGGCAAGAATCAGTATCCCCTGAATAGGTCAGCACCGTCTTACCCTCACTGGTCTGGCACTCAATCCGCAGGGCATAAGGTTCTTTGGTGGGGTGAACCACCGTGTGGGGGGTGACAGTAAAGGGGCCGATGGTGACCGGGGCGTGATTGCTCCAGACATTGAACTGAAACTCAGTGTGCATACCGGGCTCAATAGGCAGACCCTGAGTATTGACCAAATACTGGTGAGTATCGCTAGGCCCGTAAAGAGGGATAGGCCCCTTAGACCAGCCGTTAGGGTCCCACTTAACCGCCACGTGCAGGCCCGAAAGGTCGATACAGTGATCAGGGTGCAGGTGAGAGATAAGAATAGCGTCAATATCTTCAAGGTTGATATGGGTCTGTAAGGTACCTAGCGCACCATTACCCATATCAAGGATTATGCGCCAGGTCTTGCCCAGGTCATCAATGGCCGAGACCATGTAGCAGCTGGCCGCCGCGTTAGGCCCGGGGAAGGAGCCGGTGCAGCCTATGACGGTCAATCGCATAAAGGGGGTCTACCTCCTTCTATAAATCTGTATTAGGGGGTGGGGGTGGTGACGGTAATGCGCGGGGCAACCAGCTCAGGGGGAACAATGGCTAAGGAACCGGTGGGGAATCGCTCTGCAACAGAGTTGGTGTGCCGTACCTGGGCCACCTCCGGGCCTAGAAAACGCCGGGCCAGGTGCTCAAAGGTTTCCGTTTCACCCGTTGCCAGGAACTCATGGGAGGGAGCTAGCAGGGCTGGGCGTTCTAGCCCGCCCCTCAGCAGGGCCTTGTAGACGTCCTTAGCTGATTCCTCAGAGGAAGATACTAAGGTGACGTTATCGCCCATAATGTAGGAGATGACGCCGGTGAGCAGGGGGTAGTGGGTGCAGCCCAGCACCAGGGTATCGACCCCGGCCTTTTTGAGAGGGGCCAGGTATTCTTCGGCGGTTTCTAGCAGTTCGGGGCCACTGGTAATACCCTTTTCCACGAATTCTACGAACCGGGGGCAGGGCACCGAGTAAATCTCAAGATCACTCATGACCGAGAAGGTATCTTCATAGGCCCGGGAGGTCACGGTGGCCTCAGTGGCTATCACACCAATTTTGCGGTTGCGGGTTGCTGCCACCGCCCTGCGGGCAGCGGGCTGAATAACCTCTACTACCTGGATGCCGTACTTGCGGGTGTAGCGTTCGCGGGCGTCCCGAAGAACCGCAGCCGAGGCAGTATTGCAGGCAATGACCAACAGTTTCACCCCAGAATCCACCAGCTCATCCATAATGTGTAGGGCGTGAGCCCGCACCTGGGCAATGGTCAAGGGGCCGTAAGGGCCGTGGGCGGTATCACCCACATAGATCACTGACTCGTGCGGTAGCTGATCCATGATGGCGCGGGCAACGGTGAGGCCGCCCACCCCCGAATCGAAGACACCGATGGGGGCGCTTGCGGTAGGTTCGGCAAGCACCTGACTGCCCCAAGGGGTGACGAGTTTCGGGTTGATTTCGCTCATTACAGACTGACCCTATCTAAAGGTTGTAGAAAACTATAGGATGGCCGTCGCACCAACCGGCTTTTGAGTGGACTATCACGCCGCCGCTGCCGCCCCGGGCGTCATAATCAGTCACGAAAGAAAGGTGCAGGGCCAGGGCTCACGCCCCAGAATCCTCCAACCCTAAGATGAGGCTCTCCATGAGGCTTTCTTGCAACCAGGTCACAAAGTTATAGAGCAAGGCCATATAGTCCTCAGTGCTCTCAACACTACCCCAGTCAGTGTGCTGACCAATACGCTCAGCATCTTCTGCGCTGGTAATACCCAAACGGGTACTCAAGGTCAGGCGCACATCGTTAAGGGCAGCAGCCCAACTATTGGCCCTTTCAGTATCTAAGCGCACCACCCCAGCCTGTAGATCCATAGAGGCCTGGGTCAGGTGCTCAATCTTGGCTCGGCGCAAGGAGAGGTCGGTGAAGCGGCGGTATTCATCGGCAACTTCAGGGTCATCGCTAGCTACCGGCAGCATACGGGCCACCGCCGGGTCACTCGGCACCTGTGCCGTCGGTGCAATACCCACCAGGGCCGCCAGAGGGTCAGAGTTAGGGTCTTCTTCTGGCTCTAAGGCAAGGGCGACGTCCTCAAAGAGGCGGGTCAGTACCTGCACTTCTTCAGGGGTAAAGCGGGCGGTAATTCCCCGGGAGGTAGGGGTAAAGGGTTCTGCCATAGGATTTATGCACCTGCCTGCTCGATAGTTGCCCACAAGCCCCAGGTGTGCAGGGCAGTGGTGTGCCGTTCGGCCTCTTCTTTGGAGCCGCTAAAGACGGTGGCTTTACCTTCAGTGTGAACCTGCATCATCAGCTGGTGGGCCTTTTCGGTGCTGTAACCAAACTGGGTGCGCAGCACATAGGTCACAAAGCTCATCAGGTTAACGGGGTCATCCCAGACGATGACGACCCAGGGCAGATTGGGCTGAATCTGGTCGCTAAAAGCTATATCAAGCTCAGCGTCCATCAGCGTGTTGGTGGATAAGGTAGCCGAAGGCATCGGGCGCACTCCTTAGGTCAGCTGTACCTTATCTATCATAGGACTCTTCGTGACTTTGCGCTCTAACCCCTTCACTGCCAGGGGCTAGGCTTAGGTGCAGTCAAAAGGCTAAAGTTATACCCGTGACTCAAAATACTTCCCTCCTCACCGACCACTATGAGCTAACCATGGTGCAAGCTGCCCTCGCATCAGGAGCAGCCCACCGCCGCACCGTCTTCGAAGTCTTCACCCGCAGACTTTCAGGCGGACGCCGCTACGGGGTATTAGCTGGCACCGGCAGGTTACTTGAGGGGCTAGAAAACTTCCGTTTCGACGCTGAAGAACTAGAGTTTTTAGCCTCCCGCCAGGTGGTCAACCAAGAAACCCTGGACTACCTGGCCAACTTCCGTTTTTCGGGCTCTATCCGCGGCTACGCTGAGGGCGAGATTTTCTTCCCCCACTCCCCCGTCCTACAGGTTGAAGCCACTTTCGCAGAAGCATGCCTCTTAGAAACCTTCATTCTTTCCATCCTCAATTTTGATTCTGCCGTTGCCACCGCAGCCTCCCGCATGACGGTTGCCGCCGGTAAACGTCCTTGCCTAGAAATGGGCTCTCGCCGGGCCCACGAACAGGCAGCCGTCTCAGCGGCCCGCGCTGCGGTCATTGCCGGTTTCACCGCCACCTCTAACCTTGAAGCTGGCCGCCGCTACGGCCTGCACACCCTAGGCACCAGCGCCCACGCCTTCACCTTACTCCATGATTCAGAGCGCCAAGCCTTCCAAGCCCAACTGGCCTCCCTAGGCCTAGACACCACCTTGCTGGTCGATACCTACGATGTGGAACAAGCCGTGAACCTGGCAGTTGAGCTAGCAGGAAAAGATCTGGGAGCCGTCCGCCTAGATTCTGGCGACCTGGTAGCCCAAGCCCAAAAGGTGCGCGAACAGCTCGATGCCTTGGGCAATACCGCCACTAAAATAACCGTCACCAGTGACCTAGATGAATACGCCATTGCTTCTTTGGCAGCCGCGCCTGTCAACGCCTACGGTGTAGGTACCAAGCTGGTTACCGGTTCCGGGGTACCCACCTCTTCTATGGTCTATAAGGTGGTCTTGCGAGAAAACTCGCAGGGCGTCATGGAACCTGTTGCTAAGGCCTCCTCCGGCAAGGCATCAGTAGGCGGTAAGAAAACTGCGGTGCGCCGTCTCAATGCTTCCGGTATTGCAACAGCCGAAGTGGTAGGGCTCGATATTGAAGCACCTGCCGACTCTAATGACCGGCCCCTCATGATTGATTTAGTGGTAGACGGGCAGGCCCAGCCCGGCTTGACCGGGGCGCAGGGCGTACACCGCGCCACTGAACGTCATGCCCTCTCCCTCGCCGAGCTACCGGCGTCAGCGGCCCGTCTCTCCCCTGGCGACCCGGTCATCCCCACAGAATTTGTCTCCTCACAGTAAAGGACACCCCTATGTCAAAAGCACTCATTATTGTTGATGTTCAGAACGATTTTTGCGACGGCGGCTCACTAGCTACCGAGCAAGGTGCAGAGGTTGCCGCGCTCATTAGCGAATATGTAGAGAACCACCACGGTGACTACGAGGCCATCGTTGCCACCCAAGACTGGCATGTTGACCCCGGCACACATTTCTCTGAGAATCCCGACTTTAAAGACTCCTGGCCTGTGCACTGTAAGGCTGAAAGCCGGGGCGCTGACCTACACGAAAACCTTGATACCGACTACATCGAGGCCTATTTCCGCAAGGGCGAGTTTGAGGCTGCTTACTCCGGGTTCGAGGGGCTACTAGCGCCTGAAGATTCAGTCATGACCGGCGAGCGCGAGGCCGGGGCCCCGGTGCAGCCTGATACCCCTAAGGTTTCTCTGGATGATTGGCTTGCTGAGCGTGGAATCAGCGATGTTGATGTGGTGGGTATTGCTACCGACTACTGCGTGAAAGCTACTGCCCTAGACGCGGTGGATGCTGGCTATGAGACTCGTGTGCTGCTTGATTTGACGGCCCCGGTTGATGGGGGTTCCCTTGATGATGTGCGCGGTGAACTGGAGGACGCTGGGGTGGAGGTCACCGAGGTGCTGTAGCCCAGGGAATGTGATGTTCTAGTGGCTGGTGGTTGTGGTGCCAGCAAGCTGACTCGGGGCTGGCGTTTACGGGTGCCTGCTGGCGTTTACGGGTGCCTGCTGGCACCACAACCGCAAGGGGGTAGGCAAAGAGTTCCTACTTGCGGCCTACGAACCAGTCTTGGAGCTTATCGAGGCGGGCTTGGAGCTGGTCGGCTGAGGCTTGGGCAACAGCGGGCCCACCGCAGATACGGCGTAGCTCATTGTGAATGGAGCCGTGGGGTTTGCCGGTGCGGGCAGCCCAGGCCGCCACATTCTTGGCGAGTTTGTTGCGTAGGTCTTTGAGTTGACGGTGGTCTACAACCTGTGCGGTGGCGGACGCGGGCCGGCGGGAGGCGTGGTCTTTTTGGCGGGCCCGCAGTAGGGTGCCTACCTGGTCAGCGTCTAGTAGGCCGGGGATACCTAGGAAGTCTTGTTCTTCTTCGGAGCCGACTTCCAGGCCGCCGGTGGAGAATTCGGCCCCGTCAAAGAGGACGCCGTGGAAGGAGGCTTGGGAACCGATGGCTTCAAATTTGCCGCGGGTGAGCTGGTCACTGGCGACTTCTTCTTTGTTGGCTTCTTCGATGAGGTGATCGTCCAACCCCTCCTTGAGGGGGTCGATATTTTCTTCGCTGGTTCCTTTGCGGTCGAGGGCGTGGTCGCGTTCAGCTTCCATTTCGTTAGCTAGTAGCATGAGCTGGGGTACGGAGGGGAGGAAGACGGAGGCGGTTTCTCCGCGTTTGCGTGAGCGCACGAAACGGCCGATGGCTTGGGCGAAGAAGAGGGGGGTTGAGGTTGAGGTGGCGTAGACGCCCACTGCTAGGCGGGGCACGTCCACCCCTTCAGAGACCATGCGTACTGCTACCATCCAGCGAGCAAGGCCTGCGGAGAATTCTTCGATGTTGTTGGAGGCTTCTTTGTCGTCAGAGAGAATGAGGGCCGGTTTTTCGCCGGTGATTTTTTGTAGCTGGTTGGCGTAGGCGCGGGCGTCGGCGTGGTCGGTGGCGATGACTAGCCCACCGGCGTCGGGGACGGTGCGGCGTACTTCGGTCAGGCGTTTGTCGGCTGCTGCGAGTACGGTGGGGATCCATTCGCCGTCGGGGTTGAGGGCGGTGCGCCAGGCTTGGGCGGTGACGTCTTTGGTGAAGCCTTCCCCTAGGTTGGCGGCCATTTCTTCGCCGGCGGAGGTGCGCCAGCGCATTTGCCCGGAGTAGGCCATGAAGATGACTGGGCGCACGACGTGGTCTTTGAGGGCGGGCCCGTAGCCGTAGGAGTAGTCAGATTGGGAGCGGCGGATTCCGTCGGCGTCCTCTTCGTAGTGGACGAAGGGGATGGCTGCGGTGTCGGAGCGGAAGGGGGTGCCGGTGAGGGCGAGGCGGCGGGTGGCTGGTTCGAAGGCTTCGCGTAGGCCATCGCCCCAGGAGAGGGCGTCACCGGCGTGGTGGATTTCGTCCATGATGACCAGGGTGCGGCCGTTTTCGGTGCGGGCTCGGTGCAGCATGGGTTTGTTGGCGACCTGGGCGTAGGTGAGGGCAACGCCTTGGTAGCCGCGCCCTGTGGTGCCGTCTGAGTTTTTGAAGTTGGGGTCGATGGAGATGCCGACGCGGGCGGCGGCATCGGCCCACTGCCGTTTGAGGTGGTCTGTGGGAGCTACGACGGTCATACGGTTGATGGTGCCGCGGTTGAAGAGTTCTTTGGCGACGGTGAGGGCGAAGGTGGTTTTACCTGCGCCGGGGGTTGCCACGGCCATGAAGTCGCGGGGGTTTTCGGTGAAGTATTTTGTCATGGCTTCGGCCTGCCAGGCGCGGAGTTTGGGGGCGGTTCCCCAGGCTGCTCTATCGGGGTAGGCTGGGGGCAGGGGCGGGTTGGATCCTTCGCCGAAGAGTGGTAGTTGGCTGTCGTTCATGGTGTGTTTTCCCTTCCCGCTGGCGTGCCCTTGCTGCTTTGTGGGCACCACAAAAGTTTAGCCCCATTCCTTGGGGAATGGGGCTATGAGCTAGCTCTAGTTCTCATCGTTGCCGGGGGCTAGGCCTTCGTAGATTTCCTTGCATTCGGGGCAGACGGGGAATTTTTCGGGGTCGCGGCCGGGGGTCCATTTTTTGCCGCAGAGGGCGCGCACGGGCTTGCCGGTGAGGGCTGACTCCATGATTTTTTCTTTGCGCACGTAGTGGGCGAAGCGTTCGTGGTCGCCGGGTTCGACGTTCTGTACTTCTTCGCGTTCTAGTAGGGCGGTGCCACCGGAGTGGGCGGTTTCGGGGAAGGGGTCTTCAATGCCGGGGATTGATGACATACCGTTTTCTCCTTATCTCAAGGCATGTGGTCTTGACTACCAGTGTAGTGCCCCCGTCAAGACGGCGCCCACCCCTTGCTATGAAGCAGGGGGTGGACGCTGGTGGGGGCTTGCCTGCTTCTAGCAGGCCGAGAGATGGCTTAGCTGTAGCGGGCTACTCGTTGGTAGATATCTGCTACGTGCCGTTCGTAGTTTTTGGCTCCGGCACGGACGCCGAGATAGAAGGCCAGCGCCCCGATGAGGGCGGTGACGATAGCCCCCAGCCAGAACCAGATCATACCGCCGACAAGGGAGGTGGCAGCCATACCGATCAGGGCCGGTAGTGAGAGAGCCATGGGGATGAAGAGCAGGAAGCCACGTGCCATGGTCTTGGCCATACCATCGGGCTGTTCCGGGGTTTTCCAGGGGCTGGTTCCCGGTGGTACTACCGGTGCATTGAAGGTGGTATCCAGGTAGTTGGCCATGCCGTTGGCGATGAAGTAGGTTCCTAGGGCACTGACCATCAGGGGCAGGGCCCAGGTGGTGTGGCCGGTCAGGAAGGCGAAGGCCAGGGTTCCTAGTACAATCTGGGGCAGGTAGATCAGCATCATGGCGTAGGCCCGCCCCAGCCTGTCATCTATGCCGCGCAGGGGTGCCGTAGCGTGCAGGGAGAAGGCAGAGCCTTCCAATGAGGCCAGATTGGTCTGGGAGCAGCCTGCCATAGCCGGTATGAAGGCGACCACCGCGATCAGCGGCATAGGGTTGGCCACCGTCTCTGCCTCCCCGTTGAGGGCGAAAGCGAATGAACCTGAAAGTATGATCATCAAGATATACATGAGCGGCACCATGAGCACGTTGAGGTTGGCCCGGGAGTCCTTGAACATCATGGCGAGGGTGCGGGCAGCGATAGCCCCGCGCACGGTGGCAGGGAACCGCCCTAGTAGCCCCAGCTCACCTTGGGCCACGGTTTTACCTTCATCATGTACCCCGGTGGAATCTCCCACACTGGCCATGGTTTTAGCGGCAAAGAACTGCCAGATAAGCCAGGTCAGGGCACAGTAGGCCAGGGTGAGCACTGTCAGGGTGGCGGCAAGCCCGTAGTTCCCTGCCCCTACCTGTGGGGCAATAGCCCAGGCTGAGGCTAAGGGGGTCCATTGCAGGTAGGTGAGAACCTGATGAAGCTGGTCCAGGTTACGGGCAAGGGCGGTAGTAGCTGCCATGATCAGTGGCCCGGTAAAAACTAGGGCTATGAAGGCAAGAATAGTCAGTGTGTTGCTCACAGCCCGCCGGGATCGGAGGGGAATAGAGGCTACTGCCATCAGGCGTCCGCCCAGAATAGCAAGGGCTACTCCCAGCGCAGAAGCGGGGATAAAGGCCAGGGTAGCCGGTAGAGAATAGAAGTTTGAGGTTATCAGGGCAAGAGATGACAGGAGGGTCAAGATGCCCGGTAGGCCAATGAAAGCGCCCAGGGCTTGGCCGCCCATGAGCTGGCGGACGGTAATGGGGTAGGGTGCCAGGCGCTCCGGGTCAAGGGTGGGGTCAGCTCCTGCCGCGACCAGGGGAATGAGCCACCAGGCCAGGGTCAGCAGGGCACCGCCCAC
The DNA here is from genome assembly GCF_053544215.1 of Rothia sp. 88186D007BW. Classification (NCBI taxonomy): domain Bacteria; kingdom Bacillati; phylum Actinomycetota; class Actinomycetes; order Micrococcales; family Micrococcaceae; genus Rothia; species Rothia sp. 88186D007BW. Next base: position 25,012 of record NZ_JBPPTR010000006.1, read on the forward strand.
CCCCAGAATCAGCAGGGAGTCTGCCGGGTTCTGCAGGGCCAAACCAAAAGCAAAAAGCCCCACAACCAGGCCCAGCCCGTAGAGCAGACCAAAGACCAGGCCCACAATGGACCAGGCGTTGCCCTTACGGAAAATCGCCAAGAAATGGTCAAGCTTGAGTTTTAGGAGGACTGCAACCATGAGATTCCCTCCGATACAACGCGTCCGCCCACCAGCTCAACAAACCGCTCTTCTAGGGTTACGCCGCCGCGCACCTCTTCTACGGTGCCAGAGGCCAGAAGACGGCCAGCGTTCATAATGGCAACGTGGTCGCACAAACGCTGCACTAGGTCCATCACGTGAGATGAGATGATGACGGTTCCCCCGCCTGCCACATAGGCCTTGAGAATATCCTGAATGTTGGAGGCAGAGACCGGGTCCACCGCCTCAAAGGGCTCATCGAGCACCAGCAGGGAAGGGGCATGAATCATGGCGCAGGCTAGGGCAATTTTCTTGGTCATACCGGCTGAATAGTCGGCAACCTGGCGCCCAGCTGCCCCGGTCAGATCCATAGCAATCAGTAGGTCGCGGGTTCGCTCAGCCACCGTTGCCTTATCAAGCCCGTGCAGGCGTCCGGCGTAGGTCAGGAGCTGCTCGCCGGTGAGCTTATCAAAAAGGCGGACGCCATCAGGCAGCACACCCACCCGGCGTTTAGCCTCCAGGGGGTTAGCCCAGATATCTACCCCACCTACTAGCACCTGCCCGGCGGTGGGCTTAAGCAGGCCGGTTGCCATGGAGAGAGTAGTGGTCTTACCTGCACCGTTGCGCCCCACCAGCCCGTAGAAGGAGCCGCGGGGAACAGTCAAGTTAACCCCATCGACTGCAGCCTGCTGGCCAAAGACTTTTACCAGGTTGGTGATTTCTAGGGCGGCGCTTGCTCGGCTGGTTTCAGCCACCTCAGCCTCCACTGGGGCCGAAAGAGGCTCAGAAGAGGTGCTAGTGGGGGCTGGGTCAGGCTGGTGCGGGGCTGGGTCAGGCCGCTGCGGGGTCTGGCCGTAACTATCGTTCTGCGGGGGAAGGTTTTCATGTGCCATACTTCCACTGTAACCAGTTATGGGCATTTTCCCTACCCCACTGGGATGATTCTTTAGAAAAGAGCCATCATCAGGGCTGAACGGGCCTTAATAACGCGCGGATCAGAGGCACCGACCACCTCAAAAAGTTCTAGCAGACGCTCCCGGACTGACGTTTTACTCTCTGCATCGACAGCCTTAAAGAGGGCAATGAGACGGTTAAAGGCGTCCTCCACATGACCACCGGCTACATCCAGGTCAGCAACATTCATTTGAGCCTGCACATCGGTGGGGTCAGCTGCTGCTTTCTGGCGCTCATCCACCAGGTTCATGGTAGAGACCCGATGGAGCAGGTGCACCTGAGCCAGACCAATTTTTGCGTCCTTATCCCCCGGGTTCTCATTCAGGGCCTTCTGATAGGCCGCCTCAGCCCCCTGATAGTCGCCCCGGTCAAGAGCATCAATAGCCTCCTGGTGCAAAGGATGTAGGGGCTTCTCCTGCTCTGCTAACACCGGCTCAAACCCGCCAGGTAGCCCCTGCTGGGCTGCAAGCTGCACCACCTGCCCCAGCACCTCAGTTAGGGCCTGAGGCTCAACAGGGCCGGTAAAGAGCGGGGCCGGACGGCCAGCTAGCACAGCAATAGCAGCAGGAACCCCCTGAATCTGGAAGGCCTGACCAATCTCAGGAGTCTTGGTAATATCAACGGCCGCCAAGAGCAGATTACCCTCAGCAGAATTCACCAGAGCCTCTATCTGCTCTAGCATCTGAACCGAGGCCGGTGAGTGAGGCGCCCACAGGGCAAAAATCACGGCCCCTCGGTTAGACTCCTGCAGTAGCTGCTGAAACTGCGCAACATCGGTAACATCTAGCCGCCAGCTAGCAGTAGCACTTGCCTCAGTGCGCTCAGAACTAACGCCAGGGGAATCGGCAGCTTCACCCACACCCTCTCTACCGACAGCCCCTAAATCCAGGGCGTTTCGCACCGACGCAGGTAGATTCTGATCCTCAATCCCAGCCATGGGGTCTTCCTTTCACAGCAACAAATACATCTACTGTCTATGGTGCCAAAAGCAACCCCTGAGACAGGGCAGCACGCCACAGTTCTAGCCCAGGGCAGAATCAAGATAAGGTAGAACACAATAGACCCCCTACCACCCACACAGCCAGCATGACCTCATCTTCTTCACAATCACGACTGATCCGTTCTCTCGTCTCACGCACCAAAGGCGCCAAAGCGTCCGCACCAAACGGTAGCCAAGCCACCAGGTTCACCCTACCTGCCATTCCTGGCGCCCGCCCCCGCCCCCGCTTCCAGCTACCTGAGGAACCGGCACACCTCAAAGAAAAAAAGGACGGCGCTACCCCCGCTCCCCCAGAAGCCCACACCATGGCACCGGGCAAGGGGTGCTATATCAACAACCCCGTACATTTTGGCTTCATGCTGGCCCTGGGTGTCGGCCTTGCCTGGCTGGCCTCCTACTTTCTCCTCAACGTCGGACCCCTGGCAGGCTGGATTACAGGGGCCCTCTTCATCGGGCTAGGGCTAGACCCAGCGGTACGCAAATTCGAACAGTTGGGTCTGCCTCGCGGGGCAGGCGTGGCTGTAGTATTCCTCTTCTTCCTCGGTCTAGCAACAGCCTTCATCTTCTGGGTCATCCCCATGATTGCCAGCCAGGCAATCTCATTTATTACTGGCTTCCCCCAACAATTTGAGAATTTCCTCAACTCTGACTTCTTCTCAGGCCTAGATGAGCGATACCACATCCGTTCAACGGTGGATGCAGAAGTAGAAAATTTCTTTAATCAGCTCACCTCAGATTCCTCTGTGGTCAGCACCTTCTTAAATTCCCTCATGAACGCTGGTACAGCCCTGGCAGAAATCACCAGCGGCACCATCATCGTCCTCTTCCTCTCCATCTACATGCTGGCCTCCCTGCCCACTATCAAAGCCTGGTTCATCCGCCTGGCCCCAGCCTCCCGGCGTGAACGCGTAGGCTACCTGACCGAAAAAATTACTGACTCCGTTGGCCAGTACGTCATGGGTCAAGCCCTCGTAGCTATCTGCAACGCCACCTGCGCCGCTATCATCATGCTCATCGTAGGGGTGCCCTTCGCCCAGCTGCTCATGCTCTTTGTGCTGATCCTAGCCTTTATCCCCCTGATCGGTGGCGTTACGGCTGCGGCCCTCGTCTCTATCGTCTCCCTGCTCGATAGTTGGCAGACCGCCCTCTTCTTCCTGATCCCCTACCTGATTTACCTACAAATCGAGGCATACTTCATCTCCCCACGCATCATGAGCAGGGCCGTAGCAGTCCCCGGTGCTGTAGCCATTATTGCGGTAGCAGCCGGCGGAGCCCTCTGGGGAGTTCTAGGAGCCCTCATCGGTATCCCCGTAGCAGCAGCCCTCCTGATCCTGGTCAACGAGGTCCTGGTACCCCGGCAAGACCAGCTCTAAGAACAACCCCACACCCTACCCGGTAGCCCCCCCGCCCAGCGGGGCAGCTACCGGGTTTTCTGGCTGAGCATTCTACAACCTGGCAGCGCCCTACCAGAATCTACGGGTTTTCCAGCACCGCTCATGCCAATGACGGCGCTCCTCAATAGCCCGCTGGGCACCAAACATGTGATCATGCTGCCAGACCACCAGATGAGCCACACCCGGTTGAATAGCACACAGACATTCAGGGCACTTATAGGTTTTAAGGGCGTTAATGGCAGGAATATACTGCACATACCAGTCACCGTCCGCAGCGCTCTCTACCCGCGCAGCAGGGTCAAGGATACGAGAAATATCGCGCCCCACCGGGCGCTTTTTCTGCCATTTACTGGGGGCTGGCCCCGAATTAGAACGAGGGCGGCGGGACTTAGAGGAAGAACGACGAGGCATTCCCCCATTCTTTCACGCACAGGTGTGCCCGCCCAAGCCACCTGTTAGAGTGGTACGGTGCGTTTAGTTATAGCTGATTGTTCCGTAGACTATGTAGGCCGCCTCAAGGCCCACCTACCCCGTGCCACCCGCCTGCTCATGATCAAAAATGACGGCTCAGTACTCATTCACTCAGACGGTGGCTCCTACAAGCCCCTGAACTGGATGAGCCCTCCCTGCCGCCTCCATATCTCCCCCCGTCAAGAGTTTGAGGGCACCTCCATCGCAGAAGACCTCGACCCCGATGTGAGCGAACTATGGACTGTCCAAGCAGCCAAAAGCGACGACAAACTCATGATCCGTATCTTCAGCACCCACGGGGAACTCACCCACGACTTAGGCATCGACCCAGGCCTGATCAAAGACGGCGTTGAAGCCGATCTGCAACGCCTGCTTGCTGAACAGATTGAACTACTAGGTGCCGGCTACCGCCTAGTACGCCGCGAATACCCCACCGCCATTGGCCCGGTAGACATCCTAGCCAAGGACGCCGGAGGTCTCTCCGTTGCTGTTGAACTCAAACGCGTAGGCGATATCGACGGGGTAGAACAACTCACCCGCTACCTGGAACTGCTCAACCGCGACCCCCTGCTGGCCCCCGTTCAGGGAGTCTTCGCCGCCCAGCGTATTAAGCCTCAGGCCCGCACCCTAGCTGAAGACCGCGGTATCCGCTGCCTGGCTCTTGACTACGACGCCATGCGCGGAGTCGATGACGTAGAATCACGCCTCTTCTAAAACGTTAAGGACGCCGCCCTCCCCCAGCAAAGGGGGAGGGCGGCGTCCTTTTGACCAGCTAGCCCAATCTATACCTGGGCATGCTTAGCTGCAATAGTGACTCGATCGTTCGAAACGGTCAAGAAACCTTCGTGCAGGCGGGTGGTCTTCTTCTCACCGTTGGTAGCTTCAATCAGAAGCTCACCATCTTCAGCCAGAAGGGCCATAGTGGGAATGTGACCGGGCATAATACCCAAATCGCCCTCCACGGTGCGAGCACGCACATACTTGGCCTCACCAACCCACACAATCTGCGAGCGGGATACGACTTCAACTTTCAGTGCCATGATTACTTGGCTCCAGACTGTGCCTTGATTTCCTCGTAACGGCGCATGACGTCGTCCATACCACCAATGTTGTAGAAGGCCTGCTCGGGGATGTGGTCAACATCGCCGCGGCAGATCATCTGGAAGGACTCGATGGTGTCCTTGATAGACACGGTTGAACCCTCAACACCGGTGAACTGCTTAGCAGTGTAGGTGTTCTGTGACAGGAACTGCTCAATACGGCGAGCACGAGAAACAACAACCTTCTGCTCTTCAGAGAGCTCATCAACACCAAGAATGGCGATAATGTCCTGAAGTTCCTTGTTTTCCTGCAAGATAGCCTTGACCTGGATTGCGGTGTCGTAGTGCTCCTGACCGATGTACTGGGGGTCCAGAATTCGGGAGGTAGAAGACAGCGGATCAATCGCAGGGTACAGACCACGAGAAGCAATCTCACGGGAAAGCTCGGTGGTTGCATCCAGGTGGGCGAAGGTGGTGGCAGGCGCCGGGTCGGTGTAGTCGTCCGCAGGAACGTAAATTGCCTGCATGGAGGTGATGGAGTGACCACGGGTTGAGGTGATGCGCTCCTGCAAGAGACCCATTTCGTCAGCCAGGTTGGGCTGGTAACCCACAGCAGAGGGCATACGACCAAGCAGGGTTGAAACCTCAGAACCTGCCTGGGTGAAGCGGAAGATGTTATCGATGAAGAGCAGAACGTCCTGGTTCTGAACGTCACGGAAGTATTCGGCCATGGTCAGACCGGTCAGAGCAACACGCAGACGGGTTCCAGGCGGTTCGTCCATCTGGCCGAACACTAGGGCGGTGTCCTTGAGAACGCCAGCTTCTTCCATTTCAACCCAGAGGTCGTTACCTTCACGGGTGCGCTCGCCAACGCCGGTGAATACGGAGGTACCACCGAAGTTACGGGCAACACGGGTAATCATTTCCTGAATCAGAACGGTCTTACCCACACCTGCACCACCGAAGAGACCGATCTTACCGCCCTTGATGTAGGGGGTGAGAAGGTCGATGGACTTGATGCCGGTTTCCAGCATCTCGGTCGAACCTTCAAGGTCTGCGAAGCCGGGGGCTGCGCGGTGGATAGGCCAGTAGGTGTCAGCCTTAATCTGGTCATTGGGAACGTCCAGTGCATCGCCCAGGACGTTGAAGATGTGGCCCTTGACGCCGTCGCCGACGGGCACGGAAATGGGGGCGCCGCTATCTACTACAGCCTGGCCGCGGACAAGGCCGTCGGTCTGCTGTAGGGAGATCGCGCGTACCAGCGAGTCGCCCAGGTGCTGGGCAGTCTCGAAGGTGATTGTGCGGGTAGTGCCGTTGAGGGTCAGATCAGCGGTCAGCGCGTTGTAGATGTCAGGTACCTGGCCGGCAGGGAACTCAACGTCAACGACAGGGCCGATAACGCGAGCAATACGACCAGTTGCGCCCTGAGCCGGCGCGGTAGCCGATTCGTTCAGAGTGGCAGTCATTGTTCTCACTTACCTATGTAGAGAGTGGAAAGTTGTCTGGTGGATTAGGAGGCGAGTGCGTCGGCGCCGCCAACAATTTCGCTGAGCTCCTGAGTAATTTCTGCCTGGCGAGCATTGTTCATCAGGCGGGTGTACTTCTTGATGAGCTCGTCAGCGTTATCACCTGCGGACTTCATCGCGCGCTGGCGGGAGGCCAGCTCGGAGGCCGCTGCTTCAAGCAGGCACGCATAGATACGCGAAGCGATGTAGCGGGGCAGTAACTCATCGAGAACTTCCTTGGGGCTAGGTTCAAATTCGAAGACTGAGTTCTGCTGGAACTGGTCATCTTCAAGACGTTCGCCGGGCAGGATGTCTGCGCCGAGTTCACGTGCTTCTGCTACCTCAATCGGTAGCAGGCGCAGAACGCAGGTTTCCTGGGTGACCATGGAAATGAATTCGGTGTAGATGATGTAAAGGTCATCTACTTCGCCGTTTTCGTAGGCTGCCAGGATGGCGTCTCGTGCTTCAACGGCCATCTCGACGTTGGGGTTGTCGGTGTTGCCTTCCCAAGCCTGCTCATAGTCACGTTCACGGAAGTCAAAGTAAGACTTGGCTTTACGACCGATGAGATAGAGCTTGGCATCGCGCCCCTCACCGCGGAGCTTCTCAATAAGACCCTCGGTTTTTTTGAGGATGGATGAGGAGTATGAGCCCGCAAGGCCACGGTCACTGGTGAGGACGAGAACTGCAGAGCGACCGGTTTTTGCCTTTGAGCGTGCATTGAGCAGGGGGTGCTCAATGTGGTGCTGGGTCGCAATGGCAGTGACGGCCTTAGTCAGCGCATTTGCGTAGGGGCTAGCTGCCTCTGCGCTTTTACGTGCCTTGTTAATGCGTGAGGTTGCGATCATCTCCATCGCCTTGAAGATTTTCTTCATAGACGATGTTGAAGTAATCTTTTGGCGGTAAACCCTGATTTGGGCTCCCATAGAGATTCCTTTCACTCCTAGGGCGGGGGCCCCTCCCCCAGGTTCTGTTGGAGGGGCTTCTCACCTACTAGGAAAATCGCTAACCGATGGTTTCCTGGGATACTTCGGTGTCTGACAGGGGCTTGTGCTCTTCGTGGCCAGCGTCAACGAGGTGGCTAGTGCCCTCTGAGCGGAAGCCCTGCTTGAAGTCGGCGATGGCAGTCTTGAGTGCTGCTACGTTTTCGTCTTCGAGCTTGCCTGATGCTGCGATGTCCTGCAGTACTGAGGTGGTGCGGCGTAGGTGGTCGAGGAACTCTGCTTCAAAACGTAGAACGTCTGAAACTTCAACGTCATCGAGGTAGCCGTTAGTACCTGCCCAGATTGCAACAACCTGGTCCTCAACTGCGTAAGGAGTGTACTGGGGCTGACGCAGCAGCTCGGTTAGGCGAGCACCACGGGTCAGCTGAGCCTTTGAAGCATCATCGAGGTCAGAGGCGAACATGGCGAAGGCTTCCATTGCACGGTACTGGGCAAGGTCGAGCTTGAGAGTACCGGAGACCTTCTTCATAGCCTTGGTCTGCGCTGCACCACCGACACGGGAGACAGAGATACCTACATCGACCGCGGGGCGCTGGTTAGCGTTGAAGAGGTCGGACTGCAAGAAAATCTGGCCGTCGGTGATGGAGATGACGTTGGTGGGGATGAAGGCGGAAACGTCGTTTGCTTTGGTTTCAATGATGGGGAAGCCGGTCATTGAACCTGCGCCCAGCTCGTCAGAGAGCTTTGCACAGCGCTCTAGGAGGCGGGAGTGGAGGTAGAAGACATCGCCGGGGTATGCTTCGCGGCCCGGGGGACGGCGGAGCAGCAGTGATACTGCACGGTAGGCTTCTGCCTGCTTGGAGAGGTCATCGAAGATGATGAGAACGTGCTTGCCGCCGTACATCCAGTGCTGGCCGATGGCGCTACCGGTGTAGGGTGCCAGGTACTTGAAGCCTGCTGCGTCTGAGGCGGGAGAAGCCACGATGGTGGTGTACTCCAGGGCGCCCTTCTGCTTGAGGGTTTCGCGTACTGCGGCGATGGTTGAGGCCTTCTGACCGATAGCAACGTAGACACAGCGGACCTGCTTGTTGGGGTCGCCGCTTGCCCAGTTGTCCTTCTGGTTCAAGATGGTATCGACTGCGATAGCGGTCTTACCGGTCTGACGGTCACCAATGATGAGCTGACGCTGGCCGCGACCAATGGGAATCATGGCGTCGATGGCCTTGAGACCGGTCTGGAGGGGCTCGTGAACGGACTTACGCTGGGTGACGCCGGGGGCCTGAAGTTCGAGGGCGCGGCGGCCTTCAGCTTCAATATCTCCTAGGTCGTCAATGGGGTTACCCAAGGGGTCAACGACTCGCCCTAGGTAGGCGTCACCGACCGGTACTGAGAGAACCTCGCCGGTACGGTGTACTTCCTGGCCTTCTTCGATGCCGGTGAAGTCACCGAGGACGATGACACCGATGTCGCGGGTATCGAGGTTCTGTGCCAGGCCAAGGGTGCCATCTTCAAAGCGAAGTAGCTCGTTAGCCATTACTGAGGGAAGACCCTCAACGCGTGCGATGCCGTCGGATGCTGATGCAACTCGACCCACCTCTACGCGCTCTACATTGCCGGGTTCGTAAGACGCTGCAAATTCATTCAGCGCCTTACGGACATCATCGGCGTTGATGGTCAAATCGGCCATCTTATGTCCCTGCTCTCCTAATTTGTTGGTGTGCCTGCCGGAGTGCGACAGGCCTACCGAAACTTATGTGACGTGCTTGGGTTATGCCCTGAGGCTGGCCCATTATCGCCTGTGTATCTTCTCAATCACCGTCGAGGTCTCGACTGTGGAAATCGCCTATGCGAAAGCGCGGCTAAGTTCTGATAGTCGGGTGGATAGTGAGCCATCGATGACTTCGTCCCCTACCTGCACACGCAGACCTCCCAGTAGGGCGGGGTCTACGGTGATGTCGAGCTTCAGCTCCTTGCCGTAGGTCTTGTTGAGTGACCCTTGCAACTTTGCAATCTGCTCTGCAGTGAGCGCAGTTGCTGAGGTTACTCGTGCGATCCAACGGTTTTGACGCTTGACGATGATTTCTACGAATTCGTTGGCCAGTTGGGCTGCGGTGGTTCCGCGGGCCGCAGTGGCAACTCGTTCGAGCAGAAGCTTGCCTTCAGCGGTGGCTACATGGCCACCGAGACTGATAGCTAGCTTCTTGAGTGCTTCCTTGCTTGCCCTGGTATCGGCAAGAGCGTCCTGTGCTTCTGCTGAGGCATCAACGGTGTTGATGAAGGTCAGCAGTTCGTTGACGGTCTGCTCTAGTGCGTCGACACCTCCGCGCTGTTCAGCAGAAAGCGCTACTGAGGTAACAGCGGTTTTTTCAAGGGCATCAGCTAGATCGCGTTCTTCGCTCCAGCGGGCTTCTGCTGCTGCAGAAACGATAGCCAGAGCGGCGTCGGAAATCTTGCCGCCCAAAACGGAGCGGGCGATACCTGCTCGCTGCGCTGCTTCGCGGGAAGGATCGGTTAGACCTCGCCGGAACCCGCCGTTGTTGTCAATAGCATCGACAACAGCGAAGAGTTCTTCTGCGAGGTGGGTCGGGTTGTCGGTAGGCTGGGCCACCAGAACCTGTTCCACCTTGTTCAGTGATTCAGTCGATACTGCTGACATTAGCGGGCTACACCTGCCTGCTGCTGTGCGTCAAGGTCAGCGAGGAAACGATCGACAACACGTGCGGATCGCTCATCGTCATTGAGGGATTCGCCCACAATCTTGCCAGCCAGTGAGGTTGCCAGAGCGCCAACTTCGGCACGAAGTGATGCTGCGGCAGATGCACGTTCTGCTGCAATAGTCTTCTGGGCGTTTTCGGTGATACGAGCTGCCTCAGCGTTTGCGCGCTCCTTAGCTTCTGCCACGATGGCGTCGCCTTCAGCGCGTGCTTCCTCGCGAATCTTCTGAGCTTCCAGACGAGCGCTTTCGAGCTGCTGGCCGTACTCTTCGCGTGCTGCTGCGGCCTCTGCCTGAGCCTTCTCAGCCTTGGCTAGACCACCTTCAATTGCCTCTTTACGGTCCTGGTAAATCTTTTCGAATGCCGGGACAACGTACTTAGTGACGATGAAGAGCAGGAGCAGGAACCCGATGGCGGTAATGGCGATTTCCCAGACATTGGGGATCAGAGGGTTCGCGCCCTCTGCTGCTGCCATTAAATGAGACATAGGGGGTTTTCCTGTTCTATAGTTTGGTCAATCTTTCGGCGGGGCCAAAAATTACTTGATAAACGCAAGAACCAGGCCGAGAACTGCCAGTGCTTCAACCAGTGCGAAGCCCAGGAAGAGCATGGGCTGCAGGGTGCGCTGTGACTCAGGCTGACGGGCAACGGAGGTCATGTAGGCTGCGAAAATCAGACCTACGCCGATGCCACCGCCGATAGCTGACAGACCGTAACCAACTGCGGTAAGTGAACCGGTGAGTTCCATAATGTTTGTTTCCTTTCACAGTGCCCCTTGCGGTTTGTGTCTTGTGTAAGGGGCAGAGTTTTGATGTGGGCACTCCCCGCTAAAGCGGGTTGCTTTTCTCGTCCGCTGAGGTATCAACGGAGAAAATCTATAGTGTTAGTGGCCTTCAGAAACCGAACCTTGCAGGTAGACCGCAAGGAGCAGGGTAAAGACGTAGGCCTGAATTACCTGAATCATCAGTTCCAGGAAGTAGAGGAAGATACCCAAGGCACCTGAACCAAGCGATGCGACAGCGGCGATACCACCGGCTTCAATAATCAGGTACTGGGTCAGTGAGGCAGCAACCATAATGGCCAGGTGGCCACCGAACATGGTCGCAAAAAGACGCAGGGCGTGAGTGGCGGGGCGGATGAGCATGTTAGATATGAACTCAATGGGAATGAGAATGACGTAGACCAGCGGGGGAACACCGGAGGGCATGGTCATATCTTTGAAGAACTTACCTAGACCCTTACGCTTGATACCTACGCCAACCCAGGTCAGGTAAGCAATGGCAGCTAGCGCATAGGCAGAACCTACGTGAGACATAGTCGGTAGCTGCACAACGGGGATTGAGCCATAGAGGTTATTGACCAGGATAAAGAAGAAAGCGGTAAAGAGCAGGGGCACAAAAGGCTTGTAGTGGTGGGCGCCAATCAGCTCTTTACCTAGGCTGTTGCGGACCAGCCCGTAGCCCATTTCGCCAACAAACTGGGTGCGTGAGGGAACCACGGCCCGCTTGCGGGCAGCGAAGAGGAAGAAGCCAGCAACGATAACTACCGATAGGAGAACCAGCAGCATCTGCTTGCTGAACTCAAAATCACCGATCGTGAAGATTGCAGGTAGGTGCATCTCATCGATAGTGGGCGGAACGTAGCCTTGTTGCTCTCCCGCTGCGACAACTAGCCCGTTTGATATCAAGGCAAGTCCTTTCATTGCTTCGTATTGGCCGCTGGCTCCAGCAACCTCAGAGGTTTAAAGAATCAAAATTATATGTGCGCCAACCGGTTCTAGTTGGTCTTATTTACGCTGCTGCATATGGATAAATACCAAGTAGATACCCCCAAAGGCGCCAACGAATCCGCCTACCCAAGCAATCCAGGTTGTACCTAGTAAGTGGTCTAGACCATAGCCTACCAAACTCCAGATACCAATGCCTATCATGACATAGATAAGCGTCATAAAGGCCCCAGCCGTTCCGCCACCAGCTACTAGGTCGCCAGCAGAACGTAACTGCTTATCTTGCTTGTACCATTTATCGTCTGTCTTGCCCAAGGGCATATGCTCCTTCACCTGATGTCATCCTACCGAATCGAAATAGAGAATCCTCTGTTGGGAAATAACTCTTGTTTCGATAGTGAGCTGAACCAGTAGCGCCAGAGAAGCTCCCGCCAGAAACCAGCCGTTACGAAAATCTTGCGGTATTGGAGCTAACACTAAAAGGCCGGTAAACATCATCATCTTGATGGGGTACATGGCCAAAAGAGCTACTGCCGCGCTTTTCATCGACCTCTTCTCAGCCAGTATCACAACCATGATTCCGACTAGGAAACTGAGATAAACCAGAGCAAGCCCGGTCAGGAATCCACCCGCAGCGGATTTACCTACGGTAAGTACACCCACCATCGTACCGACCAGGGCCACAATAGCCAAAGCACAGCAGACGCGCTGGAAAATTTTGAGCCAAGGCATCTCATTGATGCCCATGGGTTTACTTCCCATCACGCTGCCGCACCTTCCCTAGCAGAGTCGGCAAAAGAAGATAAAGAGCCACCATCAAGGCAACAAGCACAGCGGACCAGATAGCGTTCTGGGTTTCAAAGGGTAGGGTTAGTACGGTCACTACCGTTACCGTACCTGTCGTCACTGTCACCAGAACTGCACTGCCCAGGTGGCTTAGACCCTGGTCTGTCAGGCGCTGATAAACATGGGTCCGGTGGGGGGTATACCACTTCTCTCCGCGCACGATACGACGTAAGAGGGTAGTTCCAGTATCTGCCAGATAAACCAGCAGAGGGGCCAGAATGTACTCCACATAGACCCCGGAGAGGAAGGCCCCTACCGCCATGGAAGCAATAGCACCTCCCAGGAAGTAGGAACCGGCGTCCCCCAGGAAAACATTTTTGCCGGTACGCACATTCCAAGGTAAGAAGGCCAGGTAGGCTGCTGCCACAGCCGCTCCCCCAGCAAGTAGCCAAGGCATCTGGTTAACCCAGCCTGCATAGGCGTAGGTGGCCCCCACCGCAAGGCCGTGCAACCCAGAAATACCGTTGATGCCGTCCATAAAGTTCACCACGTTGATATAGGCGACAATCGCGAAGATACCCAAGGGAACCCAGAAGATGGAGGTTCCTAGCATGGCAGTCATGCCCAAGGTGACGATAAGACCAATGAGTAGCTGAGTTGCAAAACGAACCTTAATGGAAACCCCGCGGTAGTCCTCTGCCCACCCCAAAGCACCTGATGTAACCATGCCAAAGAGCACGAAGAGGGCGATAGAACGATCAGTAAAAATCTGCCCGTCGATCAGGGCCACCAGATACCCCAGCGTGGCGGCCAGTGCGGTTGCCAGCCCCATGCCTCGGAAGACCGGGGAACTATGGGAAGAGCGTGCCGTGGGGATATCAACTAAGTTCCAGCGGTGAAGCAGCGGACGCACAGCAAGGGGTAAGAGCAGACCTGCAAGAAAAGCAAGGGTGGCAGGAACCACAAGGAGGGTGAGCAGTTCTGAGGTAGTCATTAGGCCTCCTGCCCAGGGTGTTCGGTGCGGTCATAGCCACGGTGGCTCCGGTAGTTCTCCAGCCACCCAGCGTAGTTCAGTTCAGCAGGGTCAAAGGTGGGGGCTTGAGCCCTCATAATATTTTCGTTTTCGTGGCAGCGTTGGTGCACCTCGTCCTGGCCAAAGAGTACTTCATCACGCTTTTCACCGGCGCGTAAACCAATCACTTCAATCGCTACGTCAAAGCGCTCATAGAGACTTCTCATGTGTTCAGCGACCTTGAGAATCTTCACGGGTTCACCCATATCAAGGACCATCACCTCACCACTGTGGCCGATAGCTCCAGCTAGCATGACTAGCAGGCAGGCGTCGGGAATGAGCATGAAGTAGCGGGTTGCGTTGCGGTCGGTGACGGTCAGGGGGCCGCCGTCTAGAATCTGCTTGGTAAAGAGGGGTTTGATGGACCCTCGTGAACCAAAGACGTTGCCAAATCGTACCGAAACATAGCTACGCCCGGTCTGCTGGCCGTACCAGCTGGTCAGCATTTCGGCGCTCCGCTTGGATTGGCCTAGTGCGGTGGTGGGGTCAGCTGCCTTATCGGTAGAGATATTCACAAAAACTTGAACATCAACCTCAGCTGAAGCCTTGAGGACGTTAGCGGTCCCCAGGGTATTGGTTTTGTAGGCTTCCTTGGGGTAGGCCTCTAGGGCAGAGACATGCTTGAGAGCAGCCGCGTGAAATACAACTTCAGGTTTACGTTCAACAAAAACTGCCTCGAGAGCCTCCGCATCTCGCACATCTGCCAGAATCACACTGGGATCATCCAGGCTCGACAAACCCGTCAACGAATAGCGGGTATCCATGAGCAAGGACTCATCGTGATCTAGCATCATCAGTTCAGCAGGGCTATAGGCTGAAATCTGGCGGCACAGCTCTGACCCAATCGACCCGCCAGCACCGGTGACCAGCACACGGCGGCCCTGCACATAGCTACGAATCAACTCGTGATCGATCTTGTAATCTATCTTTCCGCGAATCTTCTCAAGAAGCTCACGTTCATTATTTTCATCGCTACGCTTACGGGTCTGCCCCATATCAGGAACCGCAGAGTTGATACGTATGGTTTCTACGTCCAGCTCTTTCATGCTCTGGGCTATGCGAACCAGGCGCCGTTCAGGGATTTCCTCGCCAATGGCAATCAGCACCTTGCTGGCTTGGTGATGCTTCACCAAAGCAGCTAAGTCAGCACTAGTGCCCTCAACCTTGACCGAGTGAATGCGGGCATTGCGTACCGAGCGGTCATCATCAACAATCGCCACCGGCAGATACTTGGCCTTAGGGTCTGTCATCAGGGAAGACACCACGTTCCTCCCCAAGAAACCGGCGCCATAGACAATAACCTTCTGTACGTCCTCGCCCTTGGGCCGGTTGGTATTTTCCTCGTAGATTCGTTTGCTATAACGAAAGCCCATCATCAGCAAAATAGCGATAGGGAAAGCAATCAGCACCACAGAACGAGGAACACCAAAGGCTCGAGAGGACGCCAGAAGCAGTATCTGCATAATGCAGAGGTTCGTAAACAGCAGAGGGTAGAGCTTACTGCCTTCTTGCAAGGTGCCGTAGCTATGAACACCACGGTAGAGGCCTATTATCAGGCCACCGCCCAGGTGAAGGGCCACCATAACTAGCACAACAGCAGCTAGCCCTCGTGTATCAATCTGGCTCAGATCCATGCCATAGCGCAGAACGAAAGCCGCAGGGAGGGCCGCTAACCAAGCAAATGAGTCCAAACCCATCTGCACATACTTCCACCAGACTTTCCGGTCAGAGCTTGAGGTCAAGAGAGGAATAGAGGTGGTCTGCAGGGACGGTTCTTTAGACATTATTGCCCTTCTCTTTCTCCCCCTGCGGGGCGCGACCGGTCATAGCTCTAAAAGCCTTCGTACGCACTGCTTCTGGTGCCAGGCGGTAAAGAGCACGCACGGCAAGGTTCTGCACGCAACGGAGAGGGCTCAGAACCTCCCCTGTATAGAGCCTACGCTGAACCTGTAAATCTTTGCGCAGGGCCGCTACCCCACCGCGGCGGGTGTAGGCGCTAGCTACCCGGTAGCTCACCAGAGGCTGAGCCAGATTCCCCAGGACGAACCCGGCCCGGCTCATCCGCGCCCAGAGCCAGTAGTCTTCGGCCCCCGGAACTTCCACATAACTACCCACAGCGTCTACAGCACTCTTGCGGAAGACCGCGGTGGGGTGCAACATGGGGTTGCGTTTGGGTAAGGTATCGCAGATAGCCTGCTCACCGGTAACTGCTTTCCGTTCAGTTTCGGGGTGGGCGGGGTCGTCCGTGAACTCATACATGGCGCTACCCAAGACGTCATACTGCCCGCTAGCAACCAGAGGTATCTGCTGGGCGAATCGCTCAGGGGTGGAGATATCATCTGCATCGGCCCGGGCAACAATATCGTAGGTGCAGGCGCGTAGCCCCTCCCGCAAAGCAGCAGCTAACCCATGATTCCGTTCAAGGGATATCACCGTCACCGGCAGCTTGCTCTGCTCTTTAAAGTCAGCAATCACCTGAGAAAGGGCAGGGCTCAAAGGCCCATCTTCTACCAAGACCACCTGATGAGGGCTGAGGGTCTGTTCCTGGGTATTAGAGGCTAGTGCCAGGCGCACATGCTCTGGCTGGTCGTTTGCATAGACGCTCATCAGCAAGGAAAAGGCGGTATCTGTACTGTACTTAGCCCGTACCTTGTGCGCTACCTGGGGTGTCTCAAGCTGGTACACCCCATCGAGTACCTCACTATTGGGGCGGTAGCCAGCCGCCGCGTCCTTAACACCCTGGAAGAAATAACCGGCATAGGTCTTCTTCTCATCAGTATGCACTAGGGTGTTCAGCCACAGCCGCGCCGTTGATCCACCGTACAGTAGCTTTTCAAGCGGAGTGAGGGTGCGGCGAGCGCAAAAAACCCAGAGTTTGTTGCGCACATCGTTGTAGAAACGAGGGCCGGGTTTGGTATCGGTGGTGCCGAAGGTCTTGGTGTGGTGGTAAGCGACTGAGCGGTCGGTGGCGATACCGTTGCTGTGGTGAATCAGGCGGGTGGTGTATTCGAAGTCGTCGTTCCAGATGAAGAAATCTGCCAGTGGCAAATCGGTGGCTCGCATGGCCGCAGCGTCCATCATGATGGAGACAAAGGAGGCTGAGCGGATGGGCCGGGCACCTACTGCGGCGGCTCGGGCGGTACGTTCAGGCCCGGCGGCGAACATGGTGCGCATAGTGTTCATGGGGTGGTCTTGGCCGTTGGTCCACACTACTTTTGAGGCCACCACCGCGGGGCGTTCTGCCCGTACCTGGGAGTAATCGGCCCAGGCCCGGTAGGCCTCTGAGAGGGTTGTTTCGGTGGGTTCGGTGTCATCGTCCATGACCCAGACTAAGTCTGCTGCGTGTCGGCTCAGGGCCCGGTCGATACCTACAGTAAAGCCCCCTGCCCCGCCGACGTTCTGGGGAAGGTTCACAATATCGGTCGCCAGAGAGCTCTGATAGTTTCTTAGAAACTCTTCAGTGCCGTCAGTAGAAGCATTATTGACAATGATGACCGTATCGGGTGTTAGCGCCCCGTCCTCTATTCCTGCCAGGGTCTGCGCCAAAAGTTCACGGCGGTTATAGGTCACCACTACAGCAACAATGCGCTCCTGAGGGCGCGGCTGGGGCGTTGGGACAGATACCATGGGCAGACAGGTCCTTTCGTGGGTGAGGCCACCTGCATACATGCATTTACCCCGCTATCAGGGCGCAGTGCACACAATTCTACTCAAGTTTACCGAACTCACCTGGAGATTAGCCCATCACCTGCTACCCAACCACCAAACCTTAGCTCATCGTGGCATGGCCTACGTGTAATTCTGCCCAGCCTATGACACCCTAGGGGTAGGGTCATAGACGGCCCACCAGTCACCACCGCATAGAGGGAGTAGAGGCATGGTAAAGACCACGTGGAAAGTAATTGGGGCAAGCGGTTTTGTAGGCTCATCAATTGTAGCCCGGCTAGCTGCTGAAGGTATTCGGGTCGATGCTGTGGAAGCTCCCCGCTTACTCACACGCACCGCTGAGGCAAACCAGCTCATTGAGGAAGCCCGGCAGTTAGAAGGCATTATCGATTCCCTAGCTGAGTCTTTTGCCGGGTGTGATGTCGTCATTAATGCTTCAGGTTTGGCAGCACCTGACCAAGAAGATTTAGTGCCCCTGCTGGGGGGCAACGCCTTACTTCCTGCTGTTATCGCCATTGCAGCTCAGCGTACCGGCGTCAGTAGGGTTATCCACCTCAGCTCCGCTGCCGTGCTAGGGCAGGTTGCTACGCTCACGCCGAGCGAAGAGACCCAGCCTTTCTCGGCCTATTCTTTCTCCAAAGCTCTGGGCGAAGAAGTGCTCCTGAAGCTGCGCTCCTTCATTGAAGAAACAGCGGCACGGGGCCAGGCGCCGGGGTCTGAAGATTCAGAGTTCCCGGCAGCGCCCTCCCATAACCCCGTTGAGGTTGCCCAGGATCATGCCGTTGAAATCTGCATTATTCGAGCCACCAGTGTGCAGGGCCGCGGACGGCGCACCACTGAGGCTTTTGCAAAGATTGCTTCATCTGCCTTGGCCTCTGTTGCAGGGCGTACCCCGCGCCGGACCCCGGTCTCCTCTAACTTTGCCCTAGCAGAATTTGTTTATCAGGTTGCTAGCTTCACAGGCTCTCTACCGGCTATTGTCATGCAGCCCTGGGAGGGGGCAACGACTGAGTCTGTTCTTATCGATGCAGGACGCCGCTACCCCCTGCACTTACCGGCCCCTCTTTGCCGCGCTCTGGTTGCTACCGGTTATAAGGTTTCTGAGCTACTGGGTGACCGGCTCACCGGGCCGGTGCGCCGGGTAGAGGTGATGTGGTTTGGGCAGGATATTGACGATTCCTGGGCACGAGAGAATGGCCTCGTGCCCCAGGCTCGGGTCAGTGAGGTGCTACGGACCGCCCATAGTGCACTGGGATTGGCCAAAGATCGTCGCTTTAAGAACTAAACTGCCTAGTTCTTGGTGCCCTCGTCGTCCGTATCAAGTAACGGTTCGGCGGGGGCACTGCTCTGGGTGCCGAAGACCAGCGAACGGGCATGAGCTACCGAGTAGGGCTTAGTATTATCTTTCACTAGGCGGATTGCCGGAGTATGGGCGTTTGCGGTGCGGCGCTGGTCAACGGCTACCACCGTTTGGCGAGCATCAGCGATGAGGTCTGCTGCCAGTGAGCCAGCAGCAGGAGCAGCAGCCTGACGCCCAGTCTCAGTTTCATCTAGCTCAGAATCCGCTACAGATCGGGGCGAAACCTCGGTATCTTCCATGGCCTCTGAAGTAGCGGCCAGGGCGGTTTCAGCCTCACGGCGGGCCTGTTCCTGGGCTTCAAACTCAGCACGGGTCAGCACACCGGGCACCACCTCGCGCAGGCGCTCAACAGAAATAGCCCCCTCACGCACCACCACCAGGCGGTTAGAGGTACAGTCCACGATAGTTGAGGGCAGGGCGTCCTTAGCTTCAAAACCCTCAGGGCGGTTCTCAGGGCGCGGGCCACCATCAAAAATAAGAGCCACCTCATCACCCAACTGGGCCATGGCTTCCTGGGCGGTCGTAGCTGCCGGCCGACCCGTCTTATTAGCCGAAGAAACAGCCAAAGGCCCCAGGTTCTTCAAGAGTTCGATAGCCACCGGATCATTGGGTACGCGCAAAGCAACAGTGCCCTGGGTCTGACCCAAATCCCAGTTCAAGGAGGGCTGAGAGTAAAAAATCAGGGTCAGAGCACCCGGCCAGAATTCGGTTGCCAGGGCGCGGGCATCCTCAGAAATCTCATCAGCCAGCCCCGGAAGAACAGACTGGTCATAAATCAGCACCGGCGGGGGCATCTGCCGGGTGCGGCCCTTAGCTGCCAGCAGGTTACCCACACCCTCCACCGAAAAGGCATCAGTAGCGATACCGTAGACAGTATCGGTAGGAATCACGATAGTTTTGGCCTCGCCGATTGCCGCGTTGGCGGTTTCAATCGCATCGCCAAGGGTCGCGGAGTCGGTTGCACTAACAATGGTTGCTTTCACACTCATCATTCTTTCACATTCTTAGATACCTGGTAGCGGTTTAAAGCCAGAGGTGTGACGGGGTTTACCTGCAAAATCATCAATAGAGTCAATACGCTCAAACCCAGCAGCCCCCAGCACTTGGCGCATCAGCTCCCGCTGAGTCTCAGCATGTTCCATGATCAAATAACCACCGGGGGCCAAAAGGGCATAGGCCCGGTCTGCAATTGCCCTGGGCAGTTCCATGCCGTCCTCTCCCCCACCATACAGGGCCAGGTCAGGGTCGTGATCTCGCACCTCGGGGTCTTTAGGGATCGCACCAGCAGGAATATAAGGCGGGTTAGAAACAACCATACTCACAGTACCCTCATAGCCGGGTAAGGCAGTACGGGCATCCCCGGTTACTAGCTCCACCCCGGCCGGGCCCAGGTTACGCTCAGCCCAGGCAGCAGCCTCAGTAGAAAGCTCAACAGCAAGGACGCGCGGGGTTGGCACCTGCCCATCAGCAGCAAGTTCAGTAGCCAAAGATGCTGCAATAGCACCTGAGCCAGTACACAAATCAACCACCACCGGCCGGCCGGGCAGCACCTGCCCCATCCTGCGGTAAGCAGCCAGGGCATGCTCCACCAACAACTCCGTCTCTGGGCGGGGTACAAAAACCCCAGGGCCCACCGACAAGGTCAAGCCCCGGAAAAAGGCCTGACCGGTCAAATGCTGTAGAGGAAGGCGTTCAGCACGCAGGTTAACCAGCTGCTCAAAGCCCTCCGGTACCGGGTAACCCAGCAAGGCCAAAGACTGCACCCGCCCCCGCGAGACCGGCTCACCGGCGTCCTTCTCTAACAAGTAGGCGGCAAGTAGCTGGGCGTCAGCGGCAGCCGACTCAATACCGGCTGCACCAAGATAGAGCGCAGCCCGGCGAAGGGCCGAATCGAGCTCTTCACCGGGCTGCAGGCTAAAATCAGCCACGCTTATTTGTCTTCCTGACCGAGCTTCTCAAGGCGGGCGGCCTCGTCCATCTCAATAGCAGACTGCACCACAGCCTCAAGGTCACCGTTGAGCACAGCCTCCAAGTTGTAGGCCTTATAGCCAGTACGGTGATCGGCAATACGGTTTTCAGGGAAGTTATAGGTGCGGATACGCTCAGAACGGTCCATGGTGCGCACCTGGGAGTGACGCTTCTCAGCGTTCTCAGCATCAATCTGCTCCTGCTGCCAAGCCAACAGACGGGCACGCAGCACGCGCATCGCAGCTTCACGGTTCTGAATCTGAGACTTCTCATTCTGCATAGCAACCACGATGCCGGTGGGCAGGTGGGTAATACGCACAGCAGAGTCAGTGGTGTTCACGGACTGACCGCCAGGACCAGACGAACGGTAGACGTCAATCTTCAAATCGTTCTGGTTAATCTCGATTTCCTCAGGCTCATCAACCTCAGGGAAAACCAGCACACCAGCTGCTGAAGTGTGGATACGGCCCTGGGACTCGGTCGCCGGGACACGCTGGACGCGGTGCACACCACCCTCGTACTTGAGGTGGGCCCAAACACCCTCAGCGGGATCGTTCGAGTTGCCCTTGATAGCCACCTGGGCGTCCTTGTAACCGCCCACATCGGTCGTCTGAGAGGAAATCATCTCAGTCTTCCAGCCCTTAGACTCAGCGTAACGGGTGTACATACGCAGCAGGTCTGCAGCAAAGAGGGAAGCCTCATCGCCACCTTCACCACCCTTGACTTCAAGAATGACGTTGCGGCCATCGTCCGGGTCACGAGGAATCAACAGACGACGTAGCTTCTCTTCAGCCGCAGGCAGCTGAGCCTCAAGTTCCTTGACCTCTTCAGCAAAGTCAGGGTCTTCAGCTGCCATCTCACGAGCAGCTTCAATATCATCACGCAGAGTATTGACACGATTGTAGGCCTCAACGATACCGTTGAGCTCTGAGTAGCGGCGGCCCAGCTTACGGGCCTTGCCCTGGTCAGCGTGGACGGCCGGGTCAGCTAGCTGCTTTTGCAGGTCTGCGTGCTCATCGAGCAGACCCTGGATAGATTCAATCATGGTGATGTCCTTTCCTTATTCGCCGTGGCCCAAGCCGCTCTTAGCAACGGTGAGCAGGAATTCGACGTTGGACTGGGTCTCGCGCAGCTTAGAGAGCAGAACAGACAGGGACTGCTCCTGATCCATACCAGCTAGGACGCGGCGCAGACGCCACATAATCTTGACCTCATCAGGTGAGAGCAGGGCCTCTTCACGGCGGGTAGAAGATGCGTTGAGATCAATCGCGGGGAAGATGCGCTTATCAGCTAACTGGCGTGAAAGGCGCAGCTCCATGTTGCCGGTGCCCTTGAACTCTTCAAAGATCACCTCATCCATCTTGGAGCCAGTCTCAACCAGGGCAGTAGCCAGAATGGTCAGTGAGCCACCCTCTTCAATGTTACGGGCGGCACCAAAGAACTTCTTGGGCGGGTAGAGGGCTGCTGCATCTACACCACCGGAGAGAATACGGCCTGAAGCAGGTGCTGCCAGGTTGTAGGCACGGCCCAGGCGGGTCATGGAGTCCAGCAGCACAACGACGTCACGGCCCTGCTCCACCAGACGCTTAGCACGCTCAATGGCAAGCTCAGCGACAGTGGTGTGATCATCTGCCGGACGGTCAAAGGTAGAGGCAATTACCTCACCATTGACGGTGCGCTGCATATCGGTCACTTCTTCGGGGCGCTCATCAACCAGGACCATCATGAGGTGAACCTCAGGGTTATTGGTGGTAATGGCGTTAGCGATGGACTGCAACATCAGGGTCTTACCGGCCTTGGGAGGCGCCACAATCAGGCCACGCTGGCCCTTACCGATAGGAGCAATCAAGTCAATAACGCGGGTGCCCAGCTTCTTGGGCTCAGTCTCCAGGCGCAGACGCTCCTTGGGGTAGAGCGGGGTGAGCTTATTAAACTCACGGCGGCCCTTAGACTCTTCAGAGGTCAGACCGTTGATAGAAGTGAGCTGTACCAGGGCGTTGAACTTCTGGCGGTTGTTGTTATCGCCTTCGCGGGGTGCGCGGATAGTACCAACAATGGCATCGCCCTTCCGCAGACCATAACGCTTGACCTGAGCCAGAGAAACATACACATCGTTGGTGCCGGGCAGGTAGCCAGAGGTACGCACAAAAGCGTAGTTATCTAGCACATCGAGCACACCAGCTACAGGGATCAGCACATCATCTTCGCTGATCTCAGGCTCGTAGTCGTCACGGCGGTTGTTACGGCGTTCGCGGCGCTCAGCCTGACGGTCGCGGCGGTTCTTGCGGTTATTGCGGCGGTCCTCGTCGGGGCCGTTGTTGTGCTGGCGGTCGTTGCGCTCGCTACGGTTATCGCGCTCGTTCTTGCCACCGCGGTCGCGGGTATCGCGTTCTTGCTTATCGCCGCGGTCCTGACGGTTATCGCGGTCCTGACGGTTATCGCGGTCGTTGCGGTCACGGCGGTTCTTACGCTCAAAGCGGTCGTTCTTCTCACCGTTTTCAGATGAGTTCTCGCCCTGCTCAGCAGACTCGGTGTTCTCGCCCTCGTTCTTGCGGCGGCGGTCGGTGCGGGTGCGAGTACGGGTGCGCTTGTTACCCTCTTCGCCCTCATTCTGGTCACTGCGGGCAGCCTTCTGCGACTCCAGACCATCTAGGGCAGCTTCGACTGCTTCAAGGGCTGAGGTGTCGGGCTTGTTCTCACCCTGGGGTTCAGCAGCCACAGTTGCACTGCTTGCGCGACGGTTACCGCGGCGCTCGGTCGCCGGCTTCTCAGGTGCAGTCTCAGACTGAGCCTCAGTAGCTTCCTGCCCCTTAGCTTCTTCAGCTTCAGCGGATTTCTCGGCTGCGGTCTTACGGGTGCGAGTGCGCTTAGGCTTCTCTGCCTCAGCCTGAGCCTCTGTGGGGGCTTCTGATTCAGCAGCCTTCTCAGCTGCGGTCTTACGGGTACGGGTGCGCTTGGGCTTCTCTGCCTGCTCACCAGTCTCAGCAGGACGATCGGCTACAGCAGAACCGCGTTGGTGGGCTGAAATAGCTTCCACCAAATCTGATTTGCGCAGACGGCGGGCGCCGGTGATACCTAGCTGGGAGGCTAGGGATTGAAGCTGAGCAAGTTTGAGGCTGCTCAGGCTAGGGGACTTCTGTTCAGCCGCTGCTGCGGCCTCCGTACCTGCGGTCAGGTCGGTTTTTTCTGCCACGAAGGTTCCTTCTCTCGAAATATCGTTGATTTCGCGGATTGTTCTGGCGCAACAGATGCGCCATGCCCAGAGCGGGCGAGTATTGGTTCAGGGGGCCAGGTGCCCCGTTCGCCGTGTGGCGAAAGAAGCGGGTGGCCAGTGCCAGTGCCCCACCTTCATATAGGTAGGTGGTGCTCTTTGCTAGGGACGCCTTAGCACACCTAGGCCAGGCGAAAAGTGAACGGTTAAACATCCTGAGGCTTCTACAGACCAGTTAAACCGTGAGATGAGGCCGACTCAAGCAAGCCCAGGCACAAGATGCCAGGCAAGGTTAGGCGGTTTCCTCATAGGTAAGCATAACACCTTTAGTATCGATGTCGATATCAAGCACTCGCCAGCTGACAGGTCGGTTCTCGTGCTGATTAGGTTCTCTTTCAGTGGCGAAGGCCTCAATGGCCTGGCGAACTCGGGCGCGTTCGTCCGCCCCCTTAGCTAGGGCCATGACGGTGGGCCCGGCCCCCGAAATGACCGCGGCAAAACCCTGGTCGCGCAGATAAGCTACCAGGGAGGCAGAGGGCTTCATAGCAACTGCCCGGTAGGGCTGGTGCAAAAGGTCGCTGGTAGCAGGCAGCAAATATTCAGGGTAGGACGCCAGGGCTTGGGTCAGCAGCGCAGCCCGCCCTGAGTTAGCGGCAGCATCCCGGTGAGAAACAGTCTGCGGGATAAGCTCACGAGCCACCTTAGTGGGCACCTCATAGTCGGGAATAGCGATAACCGGCAGGACCTCCGGGTGGGCAGGTACAGGCAGAGAATGCCAACCAGATTCGTCCCCATAAGAGATGACTACCTGCCCGTAGAGAGAGGGTGCCACGTTATCGGGGTGCCCCTCCAAACCTGAACACACCTGTAACACAGCCTTCGCATCGAGCTGGCGGGCAGCAGGCAAGAGGCCATTCGCTGCGCTGACACCCGCAACAATAGCTGAGGCCGATGAGCCCATGCCGCGAGAATGCGGGATACGGTTGTGGGCCTGAATATGCAAGGAAGGTAGCTCTAGAAGACCAGCAGCCTTCCAGGCCTCCACCATCGCTCGTACCACCAGGTGGCTGGCATCCTGGGGGACCTCGTGTGCACCCTCCCCCGTAAGATCAAAGGTCAGCTCCCCCACCCCGGGTATACGAGTGACCGTCAAATCATCGTAGTAGGCCAGGGCCAGCCCCAAGGAATCATAACCGGGGCCCAGGTTGGCTGAGGAAGCGGGGACCTTCACGGTCACCCGCGCACCTACAGGAATGTCATGGGGCTGGATAAGAGGCTCGTTTGAGCCGTCAATCATGGGAAGTGACATAAGAATCGGTGTTAGCCTTCTACGCTGATAACGGAGGTGATCTCACGGAGGGTATCAAGGGCACCCACCACGGCCATGGTCTTACGCAGGTTAGCGTCAGTGGTGCGGTGGGTGACGATACGGATCGAAGCGCTGGTGCCATCGCCTGCGCCCTTAGTCTGGCGCATGGTGTCGATAGAAACACCGTGGTCAGCAAAGATACGGGCAATATTTGCCAGAACACCCAGCTTATCCTCCACGAGAAGACCCACAGAATACCGGGAAATCACATCATTCATGGGGGTAGCGGCCAGCTTGGCAAAAGAAGACTCAGGCACACCGGGCCCACCCAGCACCAGGCGGCGGGCAAGAGAAACAAAGTCACCGAGCACAGCAGAAGCGGTAGGGGCACCACCAGCACCAGGGCCATAGAACATGAGCTCACCAGCATTTTCTGCCTGCACAAAGACAGCGTTGAAAGCCCCGTGCACAGAAGCCAGCGGGTGCTGACGAGGAACCAAAGTGGGATTAACACGAATATTGACACCCGCCCCGTCCTTCTCACAGACCGCCAAGAGCTTGATAACGTAACCATCAGCAGCCGCTGCCGCTACATCATCAGCGGTGACAGAAGTAATACCTTCACAGTGAACATCATCAATAGTGAAATCAGAATGGAAAGCCAAAGAAGCAACAATAGCGGCCTTAGAGGCAGCATCATGGCCCTCAATATCAGCGGTAGGGTCAGCCTCAGCATAGCCCAGGCGCTGGGCCTCAGCCAGGGCATCAGCGAACTGGGCACCGGTGGTATCCATCTGATCCAGAATGTAGTTGGTAGTGCCGTTCATAATACCCAGCACACGGGTAATCTGGTCACCAGCCAAGGAATCGCGCAAGGGGCGCAGAATAGGGATAGCACCAGCCACAGCGGCCTCATAAGAGAGCTGGGCACCGCTCTTAGCAGCAGCAGCAGCCAACTCAGCACCATGCTTAGCCAACAAAGCCTTATTACCTGACACCACCGACTTACCTGCGCTCAAGGCATCTAAGATACGGGTACGGGCAGGCTCAATACCACCGGTAAGCTCAATCACCACATCGGCGCGCTCAATCAGCGCCTGAGCATCGGTGGTGTACAGCTCGGGTGCAGCCTCATAATGACGCTTGGCTGAGGTATTGCGAACAGCAATACCAATCAGCTCAACCGGCGCGCCAATACGATCCTGCAGGGACTGGGCATCCTCGGTGAGCATACGAGCTACCTGTGAGCCGACATTGCCGGCACCCAATAGTGCTACTTTGATGGTGGTCTTGCCCAAGAGCGTCTCCTGACGTAGATGAGGAATGTTGTTCAGCGTTCCGCTCACCATACTAACCGGTAAAACGGCACACCCCGGAGTATGAACTCTATTTTCTCACGGAGTGATTGATTACAGGACGCCACCCACCACGCTCCCTGCCCGACGGCAAGAAAAGTGAGCGGCGGCGTCCTCGCGAAGAAACCTACACCAGACCCAGGTCGCGGGCCAGCATATCTTCTTCAGTTTCGCGGCGAATAATAGCGCGCGCAACCTGCCCCTGAGCCGTAGCAATCACCGGCGGGCGGGTCAGGTAATTATAGTTGGAAGCCATCACATGGTTATAGGCACCGGTAGCCGGAACAGCAAGAATATCCCCCGCTGTTAGGTCAGCAGGCAGGTAGCAGTAGCGAATCACAATATCACCAGATTCGCAGTGCTTACCCACCACACGAGAAAGTACCTGCTCCCCTTCCGGGGCACGGTTAGCTAAGGTGACCGCATAGTCTGACTCATAGAGCACCGGGCGGGGGTTATCGCTCATACCCCCATCTACCGAGACATAACGGCGTACACGGGTATCACCATGTTCATCTTCAATAGCGACATCCTTAATGGTACCCACCGTGTAGAGGGTGATACCTGAGGGCCCAGAAATAGAACGGCCCGGCTCAAAGGAAAGATGAGGAATAGCCATACCAACATTAGCGCAGGTCTTAGAGACCATATCAGCGAGTTCAGTTGCGATATCAGCTGAGCTACGCGGGGCATCCTGCTCGGTATAGCCAATACCGTAACCGCCACCCAAATCAATCTCGGGCAGTACCACGCCAAAACGCTCGTTAAGCTGCTGCATGTAGGTCAGCACCTTCTCCGCAGCCTTACCAAACCCATCAGCCTCAAAAATCTGAGAACCAATATGGCAGTGCAAACCGCGTAAATCAATGTGCTCACTAGCCAGAGCCAGGGCTGCTGCCACAGTAGCGTAAGCATCATCAGCGGTAATCCCCAGCTCAGCCAACTCATCTAAAGGCAGGCCAGCTAGCGGTGCGGTCCCCGGTGCCAGAGACTGACCAAACTTCTGATCCTCATGGGCCGTAGCAATATAGTCGTGGGTAGAGGCGTGCACACCGGGGGTCACACGTAGCATCACCGGGGCAGTCACGCCCAGCTTAGCTGCTACCTGCCCGATAAGCTGCACCTCAGGCACGGAGTCAGCCACCAGGCGTCCTACCCCGTAAGAAAGAGCCCGGGCGATCTCCTCTGCCGACTTGTTATTTCCATGCAGGGCAATTTTGGCCCCGGGCACACCAGCGCGCATAGCAATCGCCAGCTCACCGCCACTAGCGGTATCCAGGCACAGGCCCTCTTCCTCAGCCCACTTGGCTACAGCAGTCGCCAAAAAGGACTTACCTGCATAGTAAACCGAAACCTGCGCCCCATGCTTCTCAAAAGCAGTCTCAAAAGCTGAGCGGAACTCAGCAGCACGAGCGCGGAAAGTCGTCTCAGAAAAGACGTACTCAGGAGTACCAAAATCAGCCACCAAACGGCTGACGGGAATACCATCGACCTCTAGTTCCCCAGATTGTGCCCGGGTGAAAGAAGGGGCCCAGATGGTGGGGTCAAGGTCAGCCGGGGCGGAGGGGTAGGTCAGCCAGTCAGGCTTAAAGAGTGCGGCTTCTGCTCCCATTTACATCTTCTCCGGTGCGGTAACACCCAGCAGGCCCAGGCCATTGGCCAACACCTGACGGGTTGCCTGGTTCAACAGCAGGCGGGTGCGGTGCAAATCGGTAACCTCCTCATCACCCTTGGGGGCAACATGGGAGACACCGTACCAGCGGTGGTAGGCACCGGCTAGGGTTTCGAGGTAGCGGGCCACGCGGTGAGGTTCACGGAAGTCAGCGGCCTCCTTGACAGCTCCCACGAACTGGCCCAGGGAAGCTAGTAGGGCTGAGTCTGCCTCAGAGTTCAGCAAGGAGGTATCAACAGAGTCAGTGGTGACGCCAGCAGCCTCAGCATTGCGGGCAATAGCGCAGGTGCGGGCGTGGGCGTACTGCACGTAGAAAACCGGGTTCTCGTTGGACTGCTTGGTGAGCAGATCCAGGTCAATATCGATGTTGGAGTCTACCGAGTAGCGGGTCAGGGAGTAGCGGGCTGCGTCCACACCCACAATCTCGACCAGGTCCTCAAGGGTGACGACGGTACCGGCACGCTTTGACATACGCACAGGCTTGCCGTCCTTAACCAGGTTGACCATCTGGCCGATCATGACCTCAACCATCTCAGGGTCATCACCCAGGGCAGCAGCAGCAGCCTTGAGGCGGGCAACATAGCCGTGGTGGTCAGCACCCAGCATGTAGATAGCTAGGTCAGCGGGGTTCTCAGCACGCTTGGTCTTGTCCTGGAAGTAGGCGATGTCCCCAGCGATGTAGGCTGCATTGCCATCAGACTTGATAACAACGCGGTCCTTATCATCACCAAAATCGGTGGATTTAAGCCACCAGGCGCCGTCCTTAAAGTAGAGGTTCTCAGACTCCTTGAGCTTCTCAAGAAGTTCATCTACCTTGCCGTTTTCAAAGAGAGAATTCTCATGGAAGTAGACATCAAAATCTACCTTGAAGTCATGCAAGGAGGCCTTGATGTCTTCGAACATGAACTCAACACCGGTGGCGCGGAAGACTTCCTGGGGGTCTTCGGATTCCAGGGCATCAGGGCGAACCTCTAGCACACGGTTGGCAATATCGGTGATGTACTCGCCACCGTAGCCATCCTCAGGGGCTTCTTCACCCTTGGCACGGGCCAGCAAGGAGCGGGCAAAACGGTCAATCTGGTTGCCGTGGTCATTGAAGTAGTACTCGCGCACAACCTGAGCGCCCTGGGAGATAAAGATACGGGCCAGAGAGTCACCGACAGCTGCCCAGCGGGTGCCACCCAGGTGAATAGGGCCGGTGGGGTTAGCTGAGACGAACTCAAGATTGATGGTCTGACCAGCCAGGGTCTGGCTGGTACCGAAAGCTGCACCCTGCTCCACGATGGTCTTAGCAAGTTCGCCTGCCGCTGCGGCATCTAGAGTGATGTTAAGGAAGCCGGGGCCTGCAATATCAATGCTTGCCACACCGGCAATGTCGCTGATTCGGGTAGCTAGGATTTGGGCTACCTCGCGGGGGTTCTTGCCCACCTTTTTAGAAATCTGCAGGGCGATGTTGGTGGCCCAGTCGCCGTGGTCGCGATTCTTGGGGCGCTCTACGCGCACAGCGGGGGCGGTTTCGCCGTCGTTGAGGGTCAGTTCACCGGCTTCAAACGCTTCAGTCAGCGCGCCGTCAATTGCACTTGAGAGTTCTTCGGGAGTCATAGGGTCAAGTCTACAGGGTCAGCTGTAGACCTACCCAGCGGATGATGTGTTCCCAGGTGCTCTCGCTGGCGTAGATAGCTGGGTCAGAGTGCTCCGCTCCCCCGATGAGGGCCAGTTCGGTGGCTACACCGGCTGCTGAAAGTCTGCGGTGAACCTCAATTGATTGGCTAGGTGGCACACAGGTATCACCGGTGCCGTGAAGGTAGTAGACCGGGGCGTGGGTTCTTTCCCCGGTGCGCTGGGCGGCACGGGCATAGTCGACGGGGTGAGCCTTGGCCCAGTTGATTTCTGCGGGGGTACCAGCCTCTGGCGGGTAGGTGGAGCCGAGCAACCGCCATTCTGCCCCGTCGTCTTCGGGGTGGTCATAGGGGAACCCCCAGGTGAGGCGATCTTCAAAAATAGTTCGCAGGTCGCTCACTCCGTAGATAGAAACAGCGCAGCAAACGGAGGAGTCTGCTTGCCCTGCCATAGCGCGGGTAGCGAGCGTGGTGGCAGTCAGCCCTTCAAGGTAGGGCTCGTTCAAATGACCGGTTGCCGCAGCGAGTTGAACCAGGTGCCCGCCTGCTGACCCGCCAGCAAGGACGATGCGCTGCGGGTCGATACCAAATTCTTGGGCCTTGGTTTTGAAGTAGCGGATCGCTGTTTTGAGGTCGTTGATTTGGGCAGGAAAGAGAGCTTCGTGGCTGAGCCGGTAGTTGATGGAAGCTGTGGCGAAACCTGCGCGGGAGAATCGCTCGCGCACACGGTGTAGGCCGTTATTGGCCAGCAGGAAGGAGGATTTGTCGCCGTAGCGCCAGGCTCCGCCGTGGACGTAGATGAGAAGGGGTGCGGGGTGGTTCTCACCGGTAGGGGCGTTGGGCGGGTAGAAGTCAAAGGTGTGGGAGGGGTGACTGCTTCCCGCATAGTTGCCGGTGAGTGTGGTCATTGATTCAGCCCTTCGGTGCGCTGGTGTTTGTTCTACTGTAACGGGTTTGTGGTCTGGGGCTGAGTTTCTGGTAGAGTAATCAGGTCTGAGTTTCGCTCCGTGAAGTGAGCGTTTCAGAGTTGCCCTCGTAGCTCAGTGGATAGAGCACCAGTTTCCGGAGCTGGGTGTCGAAGGTTCGAATCCTTTCGAGGGCACACACAAAGAAGGTAGGCCAGCATGCGTAAAGCGCTGGCCTACCTTCTTTTTTGTGTGCCCGGCGTCAGGAAATGCCTTAGTGGAGGCCGCGGACGTCCGTAGTAAAGAAATTCTAAGCCACACCCGCATCGCCGTCCTCGCCGCATTTATTCTGAAAGTCCCGCAACTAGTTGCGGCTAAAAC
The DNA here is from genome assembly GCF_053544215.1 of Rothia sp. 88186D007BW. NCBI lineage: Bacteria > Bacillati > Actinomycetota > Actinomycetes > Micrococcales > Micrococcaceae > Rothia > Rothia sp. 88186D007BW. The sequence goes on from NZ_JBPPTR010000006.1 coordinate 56,244, forward strand.
AGAATAAATGCGGAAGGCAAGGGAAGCCTTTGTCTCCTCTTCTTTTTGTCTTTGTCCTTCTTGTGCAGTGCTTTTTCTAGGGTTTTGTGACTCTGCCCCTACCCTCTTCCGTCCCGCGTCACATGCCTTGGTTAGTGTAATCACAGGGGATGGTGTATGCGCTTGAGGATTGACCGAATAGAGTTAGAAACATGAACATTGCAGAACTGCACCGCCCATGACAGAGAGGCCGATAGTGCAGCAAGCTGGGTCATTGCGAGTAAACCTTTTTCGGTTACATACTCACAGTGGCATCACGGCAAGAGCACTATCCACCACGGACTGCCATAGCTTCAAAGCATTTCGTTGCATGTCCAGTTATTTCTGGTAAAGAAAATGACTCATCGTCTCGTATAGTCTTTTCGTTTCCAGAGCCCTTTCCCCTAACAGAAGGATATGTTTACCTTGTCAACTCAGTCAGATTCTCGTCGTAGCGCCGAGCGCGTTGTAGAAGTTCTCGAAGCCCAGGGTGTCAAGACCATCTTCGGTGTTCCCGGCGCTAAGATTGACCCCGTTTTTGACGCGCTTGTAGATAGCGATATGGACATGGTTGTCTGCCGCCACGAGCAGAACGCAGCTTTCATGGCTGCTGCTGTTGGCCGTCTGACCGGCACCCCCGGTGTTGCCATCGTAACTTCCGGCCCCGGCGTCACCAACCTGGCCACCGGTCTGCTGACCGCAACTGCTGAGGGTGACCCCATGGTCGCCATCTGTGGTGCTGTGCAGCGTGCAGACCGCCTGAAGCTCACCCACCAGTCCCTGGATGCAGCGTCCTTCCTTTCCACCGTCACCAAGTTCGCCGGTGAAGTTAACGCTGCTGACAACGTTGCCTCCACCATGGTTAACGCTTTCCGCCGCGCTGAAATGATGCCCCGCGGTGCAACTGCCGTTGTTTTCCCCAGCGATGTGCTGACCGAAGAGACCACTCGTTCCATCACCACCAAGCTGACCGACCCCCAGCTGGGCCAGGCACCTCAGGCCTCCATTGAAGAAGCTGCTGCTGCTATTAAGGCTGCCCGCTTCCCCGTACTGCTCGTTGGTATGCGCGCATCATGCAGCGAAGGCACCGACGCCCTGCAGGAACTGCTGGCAGCAACTGACCTGCGCGTTGTAGAAACCTTCCAGGCTGCCGGTATGATCGGTCGCAACCTGGAAGACCACTTCCTGGGCCGTGTTGGTCTCTTCCGCAACCAGCCTGGCGATATTGCTCTGCACCAGGCTGACCTGGTTGTCACCATTGGTTACAACCAGATTGAATACGATGCACGCCTGTGGAACACCGATGACCAGCGCCGCATCATCTCCATTGACGAGATCAGCGACGACATGGACGACGCTTTCCAGCCTGAGCTGGAACTGCGCGGTGACATCCCCGCAACCGTCCGCGCCCTGGTTCCCCTGCTTGAAGGCTACAAGATGCCTGAAGAGGCACGCGCCAAGGCCGATGACCTGCGCGACCAGCTCAGCAAGGTTGAACTGCCCGTTGGTACCGACAGCGACCGCATTGACCCCCTCTTCGTTGTTCAGACCCTGCGTTCATGCCTGAGCGACGACACCGTCGTCACCTGTGACATTGGTTCACACCAGATCTACATGGCACGTTACTTCCGCACCTACAAGCCCCGCACCCTGCTCTTCTCCAACGGTCAGCAGACCCTGGGCGTCGGCCTTCCCTGGGGTATCGCTGCAAGCATCGTAGACCCCTCAAAGCCTGTTGTCTCTGTCTCCGGTGACGGTGGCTTCCTCTTCTCCGCCATGGAGCTAGAGACCGCTGTCCGCCTGAAGAGCAACCTGGTTCACATTGTCTTCAACGACAACACCTACGACATGGTCGCCTTCCAGGAGCACATGAAGTACGGCCGCACCAGCGGTGTACAGCTGGGTGAATACGATGTTGCCGCTTACGCTGAATCCTTCGGCGCTCACGGCCACACCGTCACCAACCCCGATGACCTGGCTGACACCATCAAGGCTGCACTGGCTGAAGAAGGCCCCTCAGTCATCAACGTACCCGTTGACTACACCAACAACGCCACCTACCTGGCCCACCAGCTACGTAGCGACGTCCTCAACTAAGGTTTAGTCACCCCATCAGGGTGTGCAGGGCCAGCTCATTCAACTGTTTCGACTGCGAAAGCTAGCCCTCACGCCCTAGATTGAATCGTTTATCTAATGTGCAGAGTTCAGCGAGAGCTCTGCACATTAGATAAACCAGGTAGGTCACACCTACCACAACCCACTTTTGAAAGGTTTCCCCTAATGACTATCAAGCGTCATACCATTTTTCAGCACAGCCTTATTTCTTCGCTGATTGCCGGTGTCTACGATGATGACCTCACCCTGCAGGAGCTACTGGGGCACGGTTCTTTCGGTATCGGCACCTTCAACGCGCTCGATGGTGAAATGATTGTCATCGATGGGCACTGCTACCAGATGCGTTCTGACGGGACCATCTCAGAACCGGATCTTTCTGAGAAGACCCCTTATGCTGTGGTTACCAACTTTGTGCCCTCGATTCGTAAAGAGCTGACTGGCAACCTATCTCGCAAGGATGTTGATCGCATTGTTGGCGAGCTAGAGCCTAGCCCCAACTATGTATACGCCGTGCGTATTACCGGCGAGTTCAACTGGGTCACTACTCGCACCGTTGCTCGACAGACCCGCCCCTACCCGCCCTTGGTTGAAGCAACCGATGGTGAAGAAATCCTACGCTTTGAAAATGTCAAGGGCACTTTGGCTGGCTTCCGTAGCCCCAAGTTCCAGTCAACAGTTGCAGTCCCTGGCTGCCACGTTCACTTCCTAGATGATGAACACACTCAGGGCGGGCACGTTGTTGATTATGACATTAAGAATGTTCTTGTTGAGATGTGCATCGGTACCGATATGCAGCTGCGCCTACCTTTGACTCAGGAATTCATGGAAGCTGATCTGGTTCCTGATGACCTCATGGAACAGCTCAATAAGGCTGAGCACTCTTCTCACTAAGGTTATTAACTAATCTAGAGAAGCTCTGAGCTTTTCTTTTTAGGACGCTTGTACCCCCTTTCCTGCCTTCTGGCTGGTAGGTGGGTGTAGGCGTCCTTTTTCTGTGTCTGTGTGCGGGCGAGCAGTGACTGGGTGGTCACACATCACTGTTTTTGAGAACGATTCTCATTTACAATAGGAGGGGCGTCTCTTCGTAGACCCACGCATCAACCTTCCCCATCCACTTGATGAAAGGCCCCCTTCCCCATGCAAACCATCCGCAGAGGGGTAACAGCACTACTAGCAATCCTGCTAGCAGCCCTCTACCTCCCCTTCGCTCACGCAGAAGACTCACGCTTTGAGATCTCCAGCGGCCACACCGACGGCTTCTACGTATCGACTGACACCGGAACCCCCGTTGTCAAAGTCGCCAACGGCCTGGGCAACACCCTCTATGACCCCAATTCGGTCTACTTTGCCATTAACAGCTCAACCTACGGCACCAACTACGAATTCAGTAGCCTAGACCGCAGCAGCTCAGAAGGTTATTACACCGCCAGCTGGGAGGCCTCCCACTACTTCGAACCCGGCTGGAGCGCCCCTGGCTACCGGGACAATGGCTTTAGCTCCGTGCGTATCGACTTCACCGAAGTTACCGGCCCTGCCCCCTTTGCAGTGCTGGGTAACGACCCCATGGACGAAGAAGATGAGTTCGCTACCGTCCCCTTCCTCAGCGACGGCAAGTACTACCTTGAGGCAGGCACCTCCCTGCCCATTCTGGGCCACACTCACGCCCACTGGTTCTTTGAACATTCAGGCACCTACACCCTCACCGGCCATGCAGTAGCAGTCACAGCAGATGGCCGCGAAGTGGAGTCTGCTCCCTTCACCGAAGTATTCCAGGTGGAGAAACATGAGGACGACACCCGCGCCGACCTGCCCGTCATTACCCTGGGCACTCCCGCAGAAGAGCACGACCACGGTCACGAGCATGACCACGATCACGAGAGCATTCCCGGTCACGAGCACGAGCACGAGCACGAGAGCAATCCCGGTCACGAGCATGACCACGAGCACGAGAGCAATCCCGGTCACGAGCACGACCACGAGCACGAGAGCACTCCTGGTCACGAGCACGAGCACGAGGACGGCCACGACCACGGTCATGAACACGACCACGGGCACGGCCAGCCCCTTACTGACCCCACCACCATCAGCGCAGGCCACGTTGACCTCTTCAACGTATCTGCTGAAGATGGCACCCTGCAGCTAGCTCTCAACGATGGCACCAGCGGGCACCACGTACTCCGCGCCCCCGAAAGCGTCACCATGGTTATTGGCCCCTCAGCCCTGACCAGCCTGCCTGCTTCACGCGCCCAGAAACTAGCACCTACTGGCTACCTGATTAGCGAAAACGGTACTGAACAAGAAACCCTACCCTTCATGGGCTGGGACACCTCAGCAGTAGCACCCGACTTTGAAGCCATCGACCTGAAGGTACTGGAAGTAACCGGCCCCGGTAGCATCTTCATGTTCAAGGTATCCCCCTTCCAGGGTATGACCTCCCCCTTCACCAACGGTGACTACCGCGTAGCAGAAGGTTCGGTTCTCCACCAGGCCAACCCCGGCCACGCCCACACCAACTGGCTCTTCACTGAAGCTGGAACCTACACCCTGAAAATCCAGGCAAGCGGCACCCCTCATGATGGTGACTCACCGGTAACCTCAAACATCAGCACCTACACCTTTACCGTAGGTGAGACTGCCTCCGCCCCGGAATCCCAGGAGCCCCAGCCCGAGCAGGAAGAAGCTAAGGCTCCCCTAGCTTCTCCTTCAGCAGAGGCAAGCCCCTCAGCTGCTGAACCGGTTGCCACCGATGCAACTACTGTTGCAAGTGCACCCTCGGCAGCTGAGTCAGCAGCCCAGGACAACCAGCAGGGTCAGAACATCCAGCAGGGCCAGAAGAATGAACAGGCTCAGGGCAAGGCAGCAGCCAGCCCCGCCGCCTCTGCTCTTGCTCACACCGGTAGCAACCTGACAATTCTCCTGGTTCTCGGTGCCCTCCTTAGCCTAGGAGGTATCGTCACTGTGCTGGTACGCCGCACCGCATAAGCAGCACACAGTACAGAAACAAAAGTATAGAAACATACATATCTAAGGGTCCCCACAGACTGTGCCCTCTACCCCACCACCAAAAGGGGTAGAGGGCACAGTTCTTTTCACACCCGCCCTGCCCTAAAATAGAGGGCAGTATGTCTAGTTCAGATTCTTCTCGCACACCTGCCCAACCACTTTCTTCTATTGCCGCCGCCATGCACGGGGCCGGCGTCCGCACCGCCCAGCCTACCGAACCCCAGCCTGCCGAAAAGCGAGGCGGCAGGCGGAAGGTATCCAGTAATCGTGAGGGGGCGGACGCGCCCACCCGCTCCCAGCGTCGCGGCCGCAGCTCGGGGTCCCGGGGCAGGCAGGGTGGGAAGAAACCGAACCAGCGCCGCCCCTACACCCCGCTGATTCCTGAAAAAATTACTTACCCCCAGGCCCTGCCTGTATCTGCCCGCCGGGACGATATTATGGCAGCCATTCGGGATAACCAGGTCGTCATTGTCGCCGGTGAAACCGGCTCAGGTAAGACCACTCAGCTCCCCAAGATGCTCCTGGAACTGGGCCTGGCAGAAAAGGGCATGATTGGGCACACCCAGCCCCGCCGTCTAGCTGCCCGCTCCGTGGCTGAACGTATTGCCGAAGAACTAGGCCAGAACATCGGTGAAACGGTGGGTTACCAGGTGCGCTTCACCTCAGAGGTGGGCGAAGGCTCCGCTATCAAGCTCATGACTGACGGTATTCTCCTAGCCGAAATTCAAAACGACCGGCTGCTGCGCCAGTACTCAGCCATCATCATTGACGAGGCCCACGAGCGTTCCCTCAACATTGACTTTATTCTGGGCTACCTCAAGCGCATCATGAGCCAGCGCCCCGACCTAAAAATCGTCATTACCTCAGCGACCATCGACCCGGAGCGTTTCGCCCGCCATTTCTCCCCCAGTTTCATGCCCGGGGTCGGCATCGTCGATGAGAGTCTGAGCGCCGAAGAAAAAGAAATTGCCGAAGCCGCCCTGCCCGATGATGCCCCGCCCATTATCGAAGTATCTGGGCGCACCTACCCGGTTGAGATCCGCTACAGACCCCTGAGTGAGCCACGCACCGGCGATGGCGGGGAAGATGAGGCAGACGCCGGTGACGGCCTAGAAGATGAAGACCGTGACCCCATCGAGGGTGTACTCGATGCTGTGCGTGAGCTATCTGAAGAGGCCCCCGGCGACATCCTCATTTTCTTCTCTGGCGAGCGCGAAATTCGAGACGCCGCTGACGCCATTGAAGAGATGGTGCGCTCTACCCGCCGCCTGGCCGATTACGAGGTGCTCCCTCTTTATGCTCGGCTCTCTATGGCTGAGCAGCATAAGGTGTTCAAGCCCGGTGGGCGTCCGCGCATCGTGTTGGCCACCAACGTTGCAGAGACCTCGCTGACTGTGCCCGGTATTAAGTACGTGATTGATACCGGCACCGCCCGTATCTCCCGCTATTCGGCCCGCACTAAGGTGCAGCGCCTGCCTATTGAGCGTATCTCTCAGGCATCGGCTAACCAGCGTTCGGGCCGCTGTGGTCGTGTCTCTGACGGTATCGCTATCCGTCTCTATTCAGAAGAGGATTTTTTAGCGCGCCCAGAGTTCACCGACCCCGAAATTCTGCGCACTAATCTGGCGGCGGTAATCTTGCAGATGACCGCTATTGGGGTGGTTAAGTCCCCTGCTGATATTGAGAAGTTCCCTTTTGTTCAGCCTCCAGAAACGCGTGCTATTAACGATGGTGTTAATCTGTTGCGTGAGCTGGGGGCACTTGCTACCCCCGGCCGTGATGGGGCGGACGCCCTGCCCCGCGATAGGCGCGGGGCACGAGGTAGAGGGGGGCCGCGTCCGTCCTCACCGCTCACTGCCGCCGGGCAGGCTATGGCTGCTCTACCTGTTGATCCTCGTTTGGCGCGCATGATTGTAGAGGGCTCTAAGCGGGGTGTGGCTAAGGAAATTATGGTGCTGGCTGCGGCTCTGACTATTCAGGACCCTCGCGAGCGCCCTGCCGAGCACCGGGGTGAGGCTGATTCTTTGCATGCCCGCTATAAGGATGAGACCTCAGATTTTACGTCCTTTCTTTTGCTGTGGCAGTTCATTAATGAGAAGCAGGCCGAGCTCTCTTCTAGTCAGTTCCGCAAGTTGTGCCACCGGCAGTATCTGAACTTTTTGCGTATTCGTGAGTGGCAGGATCTTTTTGCCCAGTTGCGGGAGATTGGCCGGTCAGCCGGTATCACGGTTGAGGGTGGGCGTGAGATTGACCCGGCGGCCAGTGAGGTTGAGGTGCATAAGTCGCTGCTCTCTGGTTTGCTGTCGCATATTGGTATGCAAGATGAGCAGAATCGCCGCGAGTACCGGGGCGCCCGCGGAACCCGTTTTGCGATTTTCCCCGGTTCTGCTCTCTTTAAGAAGAATCCGGTCTGGCTGGTCTCTGCTGAGCTGGTGGAGACTTCTCGCCTGTGGGCGCGGGTGAATGCCCAGATTGAGCCCGAGTGGGTTGAGGAGCTAGCCGGCCCCTTGCTGAAGCGTTCTTATTCTGATCCGCACTGGTCGTCCCGCCAGGGCTCTGTGCTTGCCCACGAGAAGGTAACCCTCTTCGGTCTACCCGTCATCGCTGACCGCCGTATCCAGTACTGGCGGGTTGACCCGGTTGCTGCCCGCCAGATTTTTATTCAGTCTGCCCTGGTAGAGGGTGACTGGCAGACCCGTCACCGCTTCTTTGCCCGCAATCAGAAGGCCCTGGCTGAGGTTGAGGAGCTTGAGGCCCGTCTGCGCCGCCGCGATTTGCGGGTGGATGATGCGGCGCTCTTTGATTTCTATAATGCCCGTATTCCGGAGCATGTTGTTTCTGAGCGTCATTTTGACCGCTGGTGGAAGGATGAGCGCCGGGTCAACGAGCACCTGCTCGATTTCACCCCCGAGAACCTGATCGACGAAGAGGCCGCCGATTACGACGAATCCCTCTTCCCCCGCACCTGGATAGCCCGCACCTCTGGCGGGGAACTTGCCCTGGACCTGCGCTACGAGTACGCCCCGACCGTGCAGATTGGCGGGGTGCGTTCTTCTCAGGCTCAGACGGACGGTATTGCGGTGCAGGTTCCGGTGCTTTTTTTGGGTCAGCTTGAACCGGCTCCTTTCCAGTGGCTGATTCCGGGTCTGCGCGAAGAACTGGTGACGGCCCTGATTAAGTCCTTGCCTAAGCAGATCAGGAAGAACTTTGTGCCAGCGCCGGATGTTGCCCGTCAGGCTGTTGAGAAGCTCACGGCCGACTATTCCCCTGCTACGGATTCGCTCACGGAGTCTTTGGCCCTGGTGCTGCGTCGTCTGCGCGGCCATGTGGTTGACCCGGCTGAGTTCAATTGGGAGGCTGTGCCTGAGCACCTGCGTTTTACCTTCCAGGTGCGTAACCATCAGAACAAGATTCTGGGTGAAGGTAAGGATCTAGTGGAGTTACAGGGCCTTTTGCATGCTGAGATTCGTTCTGCCCTGGCAGCTTCCTTGGGTGCTACCCCTGAGACTATGGGCAAGATGGCGGCTCTGGCAGCTGGTGGCAAGAAGGCTCCGGACGCCCGTAGTGGCTCTGGCCGTGGGCAGGTTCGTGGCGGCGCTGGCAGCCGGGGTTCTGCTACCGACGGGGTGCAGGCGTCCGCCCCGGAGGGGGCAGGTAAGAAGGCTGTACGGGAGGTCTCTGGCCTGACCGACTGGCCAGAACAGGATCTACCCCGTAAGGTTGAGCGTCTTATTGCCACCCAGACTGTAGCCGGTTACCCGGCCCTGGTCGATGAGGGGGCATCCGTTGCTGTGCGCATCTTCCCCACTGAAGCTGAAGCCGCCCAGGCCCAGCGCGGGGGTGTTATCCGCCTGCTCAAGCTCAACACCCCTTCGCCTGAACGCTACGTTTCAGAGCACCTGAATAACCGTGAAAAGCTGATTTTTACCCAGAACCCGCACGGTTCTATTGATGCTTTGATTAGTGACTGCACCGTAGCTGCTATTGACCAGTTGGTGCCCGCTACCCCGCCCTTCACCAAGGCAGAGTACACGGCCCTGTTCAACAGTGTGAGGGCTGAGCTGATTGATACGGTCTTTGTGATGACCAAGCTCGTTTCCGATATTCTCTCAGAGACCGCTAAGGTTCAAAAGCTCATTAAGAAGTCCACCTCCCTTACGGTCATTCACGCCATGAGTGATATGAAGAGCCAACTAGAGAACCTGGTCTACCCGGGCTTTGTGACTGCCACTGGTGCCACCCAGTTGCACCATCTGCCGCGGTATCTCAAGGCGATTTCCAAGCGTATTGAGAAGCTTGGGCCCAACGTCAACAGGGATAACCAGCTCATGCTGACGGTGCAGGAGCTTGAGGACGCCTACGATAAGGCCGTACAGTCCCTACCTGGGGGCACTGCCCCGACTTCTGAGCTGGAGCAGGTGAGCTGGATGATTGAAGAGCTTCGGGTGAGCTTCTTCGCCCAGGAACTTGGCACCGCTTACACGGTCAGTGAGAAGCGGGTGGCTAAGGCCCTGCGCGAGGCTCTGGAGGCTATCAAGAACTCCTAGGCCCCACCCATCTCTACCCTAGGTACCATCTAAATGAGAAAAACCCACGAACTAGGTGGGTTTTTCTCATTTAGATGGTCTTTTCCCTACGATCTATCTCTTCTCGGGTGCATGGGGGAAGAAAATATCCTCAATCCGGCAGCTGAAGACTTCAGCCAACTGGAAGGCTAGGGGCAGGGAGGGATCAAAGCGTCCTTTTTCAATTGAGATAACGGTCTGACGCGACACCCCGAGCAGATCAGCTAGCTGCTGCTGGGAATAGCCTTGCTCAGCGCGTAGTTCTTTAAGCTGGTTCTGCACGGCTTAGATGCCTTTACGCTGATAGACCTTGTAGCTGACCAGGAAAACCAGCATAGCCAGGAGGGTGGTGGCTGTCAGCAGCAGAGAGGGCGATACATCCCAACCGAAGATAGCGAAGGCTCCAGCACCTAAGCCCATCGTTGCAAGCATCAGGTGGAAGGTAGTTTCGGCAGCCTTTCCGTACCAGTGGTTTTCGATGCTGGCTTCTGGGTTGCGGGTAGCTCCTTTGATGGTGTTTCGATCAACTAGAACTGCCCAAAGGGTGGCCGCTAATGCCGGAATCAAGGCTAATGAGGCCACTGGCACCCACCACCAGGTGATGTGGTCAGTGCGAAGGGTAATGATACCCCAGGCCAGAAGTTGAGCCAGCAATGCTCCGCCCAGAATGCTGACGAGCAGCAGCGTTATCTGGCTTCCGCCAAAACGAGAACGACCCCAGGTACTTTGAGGCTTATGAGTGGTCATGTCAACTCCTTATGTAAAGGTTGCTTTACAGATAATGTGAAATAAACTTTACATCTAGGTTTCTAGACATGTCAAGCACACTTTACTAAAAGACCCTGACGGAAAAGACCATTAAAACCAGAAAAACCCACCTAGTTCGTGGGTTTTTCTGATTTAGATGGTACCTACTGGTGGGCTAGGCAGGCACCGAGTCGCCGTAGCCCAGCTCGGTCAGGGCTGCCCGCAGCTTTTCAGCAGCCTCATCCATGGCAGCCGCATCGGGGTTACGGTTAGCCTGCTCGAAGGTGAACTCGCTCTGATCCACCGCCGGCCAGACATGAAGATGGGTATGGGGCACATCAAAACCGGCAATAATCATGCCAACCCGGGTGGGCTCAAAAGCCTTCATCAGGCCCTTCGACACCTTCTGGGCAACCTCAAAAAGGTGGGCAGACAGATCCTCGGGCAGGTCAACCCAGTGGTCAACCTCAGCCTTAGGCACCACCAGGGTGTGACCATACTGGAAGGGTTCAATAGTCAGAAAAGCTACTACCTGGTCATCCTCCCAAATGAAGCGGCCGGGCAGTTCACGGTTAATGACCTTAGTAAAAATAGTGCTCATCGTTTCTCTCCTAAATTTCTACAGACTCACCGGGAGCCAGGTAGTCAAAAGTAGTTCCGTACTTCTTACCGAAGGTGGTTGCATGCCCCACAATCATGGCCCGGCCGTTTTCAGCTAACAGTGAGTCATGAATCTGGAAGGCACGCGGGGCGCGCACAGCAATGATGAAGTCGATAACTTCCTGAATCTTATTCCAGGGAGCATGAATCGGCACCAGCAGGGTTTGCACCTCAATACCGTGAGGAACCACAAAAGAGTCACCGGGGTGGAAGAGGTTATCGTCAATCAGGTAGCCCACATTATCAATGACCGGCAGCAGAGGGTGAATCACAGCATGGCTACCGCCGAAGGTCTTCACACTCAAGCCTGAGAGGGCCAGTTCCCCATCAGCTTCTACAGGGTGAGCCTGAGCCTCAGGCAGGGTCGCCACTACAGCATCAACGACCGCAGCAGGAGCATGAAGGGTGACGTTAGGGTTCTCACGCAGAAAATCAATCACCTTACCCTCATCGAAGTGATCAGGGTGCGCGTGGGTGACCAAAATATGATTGGCCCCAGCTAAGGCCTGCTCAAGCTCAGAGAAGTTTCCCGGATCGAGTACGACCACGGTGCCGTCCTTTTCAAGCCTCACGCAGGAGTGGGTATATTTGGTAAGTTTCATATCTACTACCCTAGTAGCTCACACCACAGTCAGACCAGTTGCTCTCTAGACTTTCTGTGCAAGCCTCTCAGGTCTTTGGTGGGCTTTCGCCCCGGGAGAAGAGCCCACTGCCGCCCAGAAGAACCTGGTGTACAGTAGGCACAGATAGAGACCACACACACCAGGAGGGAACACCCCATGAACACGAACTCCACAACCCCTGGCAGCAAGCCCACCGAAATGCGCAACACCAAGCAGCGCAGAATCGTCACCGCGACCCTGGAAACCCTTGAAGACTTCATCTCTGCCCAAGGCCTACACCAGCTCATGCTCTCACGTGGCGATAAAGTATCTCTAGCAACGACCTACCGTATTCTGCAATCTATGGTGGCAGCAGGTGAGGTAGAAGCCCTCAAGACCGAGGACGGCGAGGCCATCTACCGCCGCTGCGACTCTGAGCACCACCACCACCATTTGCTCTGCCGCCGGTGCGGGGCCGCCCAAGAATTTGAGATTCCTGAGTTCGAAGAAAAAGCTCTAGCGATTGCAGCAAAGAACGGCTATAGCCAGGTAGACCACGTCATTGAAATTACCGGTCTCTGCTCTAACTGTTCAGCGACCGAACAGGCTTAGGTTCTGCGCTAGCCCCTTCCCCAGTGCGGACGCGCCCCGATGCTGAATAGCGCTGACGGACAGCGCGCACCAGACGGCAGACCACAAAAATGAGGAACGATAAGGTAGTCACATAGGGGCTAATAGGTAGAGAGCCAGCCAGGGCCAGCAGAATACCGCCCACCATAGCTACCTCAGCGAAAAGCACTGAAAGAAGCAGAGCACGCAGGGGCGAGGCTGTTATTTGCAGGGCTGCCGCCGCCGGAGTAATCAGCAGGGCCAATACCAATAAGGAACCCACCACCTGCACCGACAGGGCAGTTGCGATACCCAGCACAATCATAAAAGCGATGGAAAGCACCCGCAGGGGCACCCCCTTAGCTGAGGCAACTACCGGGTCAAGGGAAGCGAACATGAGCGGGCGCCACATGAGCGCTAAAGCCCCGAGAATGACAAGGCCACCGACCACCATTGAGGTGAGCTGGGCAGAATCAACAGAAACAATCTGACCAGTGAGCAGGGAGAACTTATTAGCGGCCCTGCCTGAATAGAGGGAAAGGAAGAGAATTCCCAGCCCCAAACCAAAAGGCATAAGGGCACCAATGACCGAGTCGTTTTCATGGGCGCGGGCACCCATCAGGGCAATGAGCAGGGCCGAGATGATAGAACCCACCAGGGAACCTGTCACCACGTTATAGCCCAGCAGCAAGAAGAGAGCGGCACCGGCAAAAGACATCTCAGCAATAGCGTGAACCGCAAAAGCGTGGCGGCGTAGCATCACAAAGAGCCCCACGCACCCGCCGATCACACCCAAGACAGCGCCAGCAATAATGGACTGGCTCAGTAAGGACACCAACTCGCCGTAGCGGTCAAAGACGAACACCTTGCTCATAAAGTCGGCAAAAGTCATCGGGCATCGGCCCCTTTCACAGGTACAAGCGGCTGGGGGTAATCAGTTTCGAAAGCGCAGTGATCTTCTCGCTGTTCGCCACCGACCACCACATAGCGGCCATTGGTCTTAATAACCGATACCGGGGTCTGGTAGAGGCCGGTGAGCACCTCGGTCCGCATGACCTCTTCTACCGACCCTACGGTGAAGCGTCCGCCAGCCAGATAGAGTAGGCGGTCTACATGGTCGATAATGGGGTTAATTTCGTGGGTCACAAAAACGACGGTGGCACCGTGATCCCTGTTATAGCGGTGAATTAAATCTGAAACCGCGTACTGATGGTTCAAATCCAAAGAGAGCAGGGCCTCATCAGCCAAGATAATCTTGGGATCATTCGCTAGGGCCTGGGCAATACGCAGACGCTGCTGCTCACCACCAGAAAGTAGCCCCACCGGCACATTGGCATAGTCACTAGCCCCCACTGCATCGAGGAGGGAATCAACTTTCTCACGGTAGGCCCGGCTCTTCAGGCGAAAGCCCCAGCGGTGGCCGTCCACCCCCAGCCCCACAAAATCGCGGGCTCGCAGGGGCATCTCGGTGCCGATAGCCTTCTGCTGGGGAATATAACCCACACCGGGGTTGCCCAGGCGGGCGGGGGTGCCAAGAACCGAGATTTTACCGGCGCTCAGCTGGGTCAGGCCCAGAATGACCTTGATGAAGGTTGATTTGCCCGAGCCGTTAGGGCCCAGCACGGCAAAATATTCACCCTGCTCGATGCTAAGGTCAAGGCCCTGCCAGAGGGTGCGGTGGCCAAAGGAAAGCCCGCCCCCGGTTACCTCAAGGGCAGGGGCGAGCTGGGTAGAAGAGTGAGCCATTGGCTATGCTACTGCCTTTTCTAGGTTGTCAATGTTCTGGGACATCCAGGCCATGTAGCCGGTGTTCTCAGGTAGGGTCTCAGTGAAGGGGACGCTAGCAACTCCAGCTTCCTGAGCAAAGGTGTAGATTTCTTTGGTCTGGGCGGTCTGGGTCTGCTCATTGAAGGCTAGCAGGTCAATCTTACCGCTGGTCAGAGCGTCCTTGGTTTCCTGCATGGTCAGGGGGGCGATGTCATTTTCGCTATCGACTGCCGCGGTAAGGTCGGTGGGGGTGGCGTCGGTAAAGCCAGCGTCCTCTAGCATGTAGCCAGATACGGGTTCGGTTGCCAGGTAGGCGCGCTCTTTGGTGTCGATGGCCTTGAGGCGCCCTAGGAGCTGGTCAGATTCTGCTGAGAAATCAGCGGCTGCGCTGGTGTAGGCCTGGGCGTTAGCAGGGTCAAGTTCAGCCAGGTCGGCTGCGACCTGGTCGGCAACCTTCTTCATGGTGTCTAGGTCGTACCAGACGTGCTCATTGTAGGAGTGCACGTGATCGGCGTGCTCTTCGCCGGTGGAGCTGTGCTCTTCTGCCATGTGAGCTAGTTCGTCGGCACTAAAGAGCCCTGAGATTTCTACCGCGTTGACCACGATTTGATCGGGGTTATCAGAGCCTGCCATTTCGGTCAGGAAGGTGTCGTAGCCACCACCGTTGACTACCACCAGGTCAGCGTCTTTAACGGTCAGACGGTCCTGGCTGGTCGCTTCGTAGGAGTGGGGGTCCACAGCGGTTGAAGCAATGAGCGGAGTGACCTCTACCTTGTCACCGCCGATAGCAACTACCACATCTGCATAGACGTCAGTGGTGGTGACAACCTGCAAGGTGCCATCATCAGAGGAGGATGAGGGGCTGGCGTTGTTGGCCCCGCAGGCAGAGAGAGCAAGTGCCGATACGGCAAGAAGTGAAAAGGTGGGAAGAATCTTTCGCATGGCACTGTCCTTTGGTAAGGAATAAGGGAAAACGCTTCTGCCAGCCTACTCTTTTCTGCGAACGGTTCGCAAATATAAGGGGCGTACACCGCATCACACCCGCCCCCAGCACCGAAAAGGACGCCCACCCCTCTCCCCTGCCACAGGCAAAGAAGGTGGGGGCAGGCGTCCGCACAGAGCAGGAACCTCAAGAAGAGGCTAACGAGTTAACTGCACCCATCAGTCAGTGCCGTACCTGGAGGCAGCCTCCTTACGGCGGCGCACATGCTCCTGAGTGGTGTCCTTAATTTCACCCACCAGCTCTTCGAGAATATCCTCCAAAAAGAGCACACCAACACTCTGCCCCTGAGCATCAACCACATGAGACACATGCGCCCGGTTACGCTGCATAGTAGCTAGAGCATCGTCAATATCGGTATCAGGTTTAACAATCGACATCTGGCGCAACTTACTCCAGGCAATAGGCTGATCCATACGGTCAGCCTCATAGACCAGAGCATCCTTAATATGCAGATAGCCCATATAAGTACCATCCTGCTCATCCTTCATCACAAAACGGGAATAGCCGGTGTGAGCCACAGCCCGCTCCAGTTCAGCCGGGGTACAGGGGAAAGTCATGGTCACCAAATCATCACTGGGCACCATAATTTCAGCAACAGCCTTAGTGCTAAACTCCAGAGCACCTGAGAGCACCCCTGAGTCATCCTCAACCGTGCCCTCTGCCGTTGACTGGGCAACAATATTTTGCAACTCATCAAGAGTGAAGGTCGAGGCAACCTCAGCCTTAGGCTCAATTTTCATCAGGCGCAGAGTGTGGTCGGCAATCCAGTTAAGGAAACCCACCAGAGGCTTGAGAATACGCGATACCGTCACCAGAGGCGGGGCAATCCAGAGGGCAACGCCCTGGGCCGCCAGAGATACCGCCATATTCTTAGGGACCATCTCACCAAAAATAACGTGCAGGTAGGTCACCAGAATCAGAGCAAAAGCAAAACCCAGGGCACTCGCTACCTCATAGGGAATACCCCAGCCTTCCAGGGGGCCTGCTACCAGGTGGTGCAGGGCAGGCTCTGACACATTCAGAATCAGCAAGGAGCAGACGGTAATACCTAGCTGGCAGGTAGCCAACATGAGCGAGACATTCTCTAGGGCATAGAGTACTGTCACCGCCCGCTTATTACCTGTCTCCGCCAGGGGCTCAATCTGGGAGCGGCGAGTAGACATGATAGCGAATTCGCCGGCCACAAAAAAGGCGTTACCGGCAAGCAGCACAAAGAGCAGGGCGATAGCTACCCAGTCGTTCATCGTGCCCCCTCCTTTCGAGCTGTAACCTCATCGGTGGTGAGGGCTTCAGGGATAAATCGGATGCGATCTACGCGGCGCTGTTCCATTTTTTCAACACGCAAACGTCCTCCCTCGACCGGCACCACATCGCCGGTTTCGGGTACGCGACCCAGGTGATCCATCATGAACCCACCCATGGTTTCGTAGGCGGGGTCATCGTCCACATCTAGGGTGCCGATGTAGTCCTTCACTTCATCGGGGCGCAGCAGGCCCGAGAAAATGTAGTCGCCATTGCCTACGCGCAGGGGCCGCTCATCGAAGGCGTTGGCGTCGTGCTCATCGGAGACTTCTCCCACGATTTCTTCCACCAAATCTTCTAGGGTGGTGATACCGGCGGTGCCGCCGTATTCATCTAGTACTACAGCTAACTGTAGGGCACCTTCTCGTAACTGCATGAGCAGGGAGTCAAGGTGCACGGTTTCAGGTACCTGTAGCACCTCTTCCATGAGGGTGCCAGCTTCTAAGAGATCGCGTTTATCTTGGGGCAGACCAACGGCCTTTTTTACGTGGATAACCCCGACGATGTTGTCTTGGTCTTCCCGGTAGAGGGGAAAACGCGAATGGCCGGTGGTGCGGGCTAGTTCAATCACGTCACTGACGGGGGCGGTGTCTTCAAGCATGATGACCTTGCGGCGCGGGGTCATCACATCCGCTGCAGTAAGTTCAGCAAAGGAGAGAGTCTTATCGACAAAGCGGGCGGTATCGGAGTCCAGGGTGCCCAAGTCGGCTGAGCGGCGCACCATAGATGAGAGCTCTTCAGGTGAACGAGCTGCCGAAAGTTCTTCTTTGGCTTCCATACCAAAACGGTGCAGCACCCAGTTAGCAGAGCCATTAGCGGTACGGACAACAGGGCCCATGACGCGGGTAAAGAGTAGCTGAGCTGGGGCAAGAGCCCGGGCCACCCGGTAGGGTTCTGCGATAGCCAGGTTTTTGGGCACTAGCTCACCGATAATCATGGAGAGCAAGGTGGCGATACCCATAGAGAAAATGAGGGTCAGGGCCGAGGCGATGGAGGGAGCTAGACCCCAGGAAGCTATGGTGTCACCAGCTAGGGCGTTGATGCCGCTATCGAGTGTGTAACCGGTGAGCAAGGTGGTGATGGTGATGCCCAGCTGGCAGCTTGATAGTTGGGTTGAGAGTGATTTCAGGCAGGAGAGCACGCGCTCCCCTGCGGTATCTCCCCTATCAATTTCTTGTTGGACTTTAGACTGGTCCAGGGCTACGAGCGAAAATTCTACGGCCACGAAAAAGCCAGTTCCTAGGATGAGAGCCAGGCCGATCAGGAGTAAGAGCCATTCCATTGTTTAGGCTTTCACCGCCTGCCAGATGAGGGGTAGTCCACCTAGTGAGAGGACGCCTCTTGTGGGGGTAAAGAATGATGTGCGCCTAGGCGCGGGTGAGGGCCGCAAAGAAGTGCAGCAACTAGAAGGGTCTTCCATAGTGGTCAATTCTAGCGAACATCTGCTCTTTCCCTCAGTGAGCGTCCTTTCACCCCCTGCGAAATATCAGCCTATTATGACCAGCTAGTAGGGGCCCAGATGTCATGGAAATGTAGTGTGGTGGACGAAGCCCCAAAACACTTCTAAACTAGACAAAGATATGCGGTACATCACGCACCCCTTGCAGGGTTCGATACCCGCCCACCTGGTGCCAAAAGCGGTTTTGGTACCCCGTAATCATCAAAGATGGAAGAGGCGTAAGAGAAATGCCAAACCAGCCAGAACATACAGTTCCCGAAGAATTCATGGGTAACGAGTGGCTCGTTGAAGAGCTCTTTGAAAAGTTCGAGCAAGACCGCACCTCAGTCGATCAAAAGTGGTGGCCTCTGTTCGAGCAGTGGGCAGATGAAACTGGCAAGGCAACCCCCAAGGAGGCTCCCAAGGAAGAGAGCCCTTCAGCAAGCACATCAGCTAGCAAGGAAGAAGAACTCGTGGGTGAGGCTCCCCGCCAAGAAGGCCAGCAGGAAGAGGACCAGGTCGTTCCTCTGCGAGGCCCAGCCAAGGCGGTAGCCACTAACATGGATGAGTCACTCAGCGTCCCTACTGCAACGACAGTCCGTGCTATCCCCGCTAAGTTGCTGCTTGATAACCGCACCCAGATTAATAGCTACCTGGCCCGGACCCGTGGTGGCAAGGTCTCTTTCACCCACATCATTGGCTACGCTATCGTCCGCGCCCTGGATGCTTTCCCTTCCATGAACGTCAGCTACGGTGAGGACGCCAAGGGCAAGCCTGCCGCTATCCAGCACGCCCACATCAACTTCGGTCTGGCTATTGACGTGCCTCGCCCCGACGGCACTCGCCACCTGGTGGTGCCCAATATCAAGGGCGCTGAGAAGCTCTCTTTCACTGAGTTCTGGGAGGCCTACAATGACATTGTCAAACGAGGCCGCGACGGTGAACTAGGCCTTGAGGACTTCGCTGGAACCACCGTTTCACTGACTAACCCCGGCGGTATTGGCACCCTCCAGTCTGTGCCCCGCCTGTCTAAAGGCCAGGCCGCCATCATCGGTGCAGGTGCCCTTGACTACCCCGCCGAATACAGGGGAACCTCTGAGAAGGTCATCGCCCGCAACGGTATTTCCAAGATTCTGACCCTCACCTCAACCTACGACCACCGCGTGATTCAGGGTGCTGGTTCCGGTGAGTTCCTTAGAGTTGTAGAGCACTACCTGCTCGGTGGTGATGGCTTCTACGACCAGATTTTTGAGGACTTCCGTATCCCTTTCGAGCCTGTACGCTGGGCCCGCGATAACCAGGTTAACCCCGACGCTGAGGTGTCTAAGGTTGCCCGCATTCAGCAGCTCATTCACGCCTACCGTGTGCGAGGCCACCTGGTCGCCCAGACTAACCCCATCGGCTACCAGATGCTCTCCCACCCCGATTTGCGTCTAGAGAACTACGGCCTGACGCTCTGGGATCTTGACCGCTCCTGGCCCACCGGTGGCTTCGGCGAGAAGGAAACCCTGTCCTTGCGCACCATTCTTGAACTGCTGCGTGAGGCTTACACCCGTACCTTGGGTGTGGAATACATGCACATTGAGAACCCCGATGAGCGCCAATGGTTCCAGGACCGCCTAGAACACGGCTACACCAAGCCTTCCCGTGATGAGCAGTTCCGGGTGCTGGGAACTCTGAATGCCGCAGAAGCTTTTGAGACTTTCTTGCAGACTAAGTACCTGGGCCAGAAGCGTTTCTCCCTGGAAGGTGGCGAGTCCCTGATTCCCCTCCTGGACTCCGTTATTTCTGAGGCTGCGGACGCCGGGCTTTCGGGCGTCGGTATCGGCATGGCCCACCGTGGCCGCCTCAACGTCCTGACCAATATTGCCGGTAAGTCTTACGCCCAGATTTTCCGTGAGTTTGAGGGTGAGATGGACCCCCGCCTCACCGGCGGTTCTGGCGATGTTAAGTACCATCTGGGCACTGAGGGCATCTTCACTTCCCACAACGGTAATCAGACCCAGGTCTACCTGGCTGCTAACCCCTCTCATCTTGAGGCTGTCAACACGGTGCTAGAGGGTATTGTGCGAGCTAAGCAAGATACCTTGGCTGAGCAGGGAACCGAGGGCTACCCTGTGCTGCCCATTTTGATTCATGGGGATGCGGCTTTCGCTGGCCAGGGTATCGTCATGGAGACCCTGCAGATGTCTAAGATTGAGGGTTACACCACCGGCGGCACCGTCCACATTGTGGTCAATAACCAGGTTGGTTTTACCACCACCCCGCGCGATGGCCGCACCGCCACCTACTCCACCGATATCGCCCGCATGATTCAGGCCCCCATCTTGCATGTGAATGCTGATGACCCTGAGGCGGTCGTGCGCGCTGGCTCTATCGCTTTTGCCTACCGCCAGGCCTTTAATAAGGACGTCGTCATCGACCTGGTCTGCTACCGCCGCCGTGGCCACAATGAGGCAGATGACCCTTCAATGACGCAGCCTAAGATGTACCAGCAGATTGAAAAGCTCCCCTCAACCCGCAAGATTTACACCGAGTCCTTGGTCGGCCGTGGTGATATTTCACAGGATGAGGCAGAGCGGGCCCTGAAGGACTACCAGTCCCGCCTGGAACAGATTTTCACGGAGACCCATGAGGCCCAGTCGTCCTCTGCGCCCCTGGTCACTGCCGACGCGGCTGCTGTCTCTAATATTGAGCGCCCTGCCGCCCAGCAGAATGAGGACTCCGTCCAAGTTGCTGGCGAGACTGCTATCTCCCCCGAGATGCTAGCTACCATTGGCCAGGCCTTCGAGAAAGTCCCTGAGGGCTTCACTGTTCATAAGAAACTCAAGAAGCTACTAGAGCAGCGTGTGAAGATGTCCACTGAGGGCTCTATTAACTGGGGTTTTGGTGAGCTTGCCGCCTTTGCTTCCCTGCTCCTAGAGGGTCGCAATGTGCGTTTGACCGGTCAGGACGTCCAACGCGGCACCTTCGTACAGCGCCACTCAGTGCTCCATGATTCCCTGACCAATGAAGAGTGGAACCCCCTCTCTCACCTCTCAGAAAACCAGGGCAAGTACTCCATCTATAACTCCTTGCTCTCTGAGTACGGTGTGATGGGCTTCGAATACGGTTACTCTGTTGAACGCCCCGACTCCTTGGTGCTCTGGGAGGCCCAGTTTGGTGACTTCGCCAATGGGGCCCAGACCATTGTGGATGAGTTCATTTCATCAGCAGAGCAGAAGTGGGCTCAGCGTTCTTCCCTGGTGCTCTTACTCCCCCACGGGTTTGAAGGCCAGGGGCCAGATCATTCATCAGCCCGCATGGAGCGCTACCTGCAACTGTGCGCCGAGAACAACATGACTGTTGCGGTTCCCTCGACCCCGGCGTCCTACTTCCATCTGCTGCGCCGGCACGCTCACTCCCGCCCCCACAAGCCCATGATTGTGATGACTCCCAAGCAGCTACTGCGTTTGAAGGGTGCCACCTCATCGGTGGAGGATTTCACCACCGGTAGCTTCAAGCCGGTGATTGAGGACCAGGGGGATCTAAACCCGGCAGAGGTCACCCGCCTTGTCTTTGTCTCGGGTCGCCTCTACTACGACCTGGCTACAGAGCGTGCTGAGCAAGAAAATCAGAGCACCGCTATTGTGCGTGTAGAACAGCTCTACCCCCTACCTTTGGCTGAGATTAAGGAACAGATTGCAGCCTACCCCAACGCTGAGGTGATCTGGGCTCAGGACGAACCTGCTAACCAGGGGCAGTGGCCCTTTATGGCAGTCAATCTACTCCCCCAGATTGACTACCGCATGAAGCTTATTTCTCGTCCGGCGGCGGCCTCCCCTGCTGCCGGTACCGGTAAGCGTCACAAGCGGGAACTTGATAACCTCATTTCTGAGGTGTTCGAGCGCTAAAGTAGAACTCTTGCAGTAAGCAGCTAGTGCCTGGGTCTTGTCTTTTGAGGGTCTGGGCACTGCCGCTGTGCGGTGCGCCCATGGTGCGCTGGCTGGCTCCAGGGTTTAGACTGGTAGAAAAGAAAGACACCAACGTTGTGGGCTCTTTAGCCGGCAACCTTGTAGAAAGAAACACGTGGATCAGCGAAAAATTCGACTTGTAGCCGTTGGCGATGATCTGCTCGCAGGCGTCGGGGATCCCCGCACCCTCGGGTGGTTCGGGCGCGTTATGGCACGCACCCCTCAGACTTCTGCCTCCATCTCAGCCTATAACCTGGCAGCGCCGGGCGAAGGCAGCGAACAGCTCAACGCTCGCTGGTTTGAAGAAGCCAGCCGCCGCTTTGCCCAGGGGCACGAGAACCGCCTGGTCATTGCCCCTTCAACCTTCGATATCGACTTGGGTATCACCAGTGCCCGTTCCCGCCTGAACCTGGCAAATATGGTTGATATGGCCTCTCAGAACAATGTTAAGGTTCTGGTTGTTGGCCCCCCTCCCACGCTCGATGCTGAGCGTAACCGGAAGATTGCCGACCTGTCAGCAGCCTACGCTGATGTGGTAACCCGCCGTAACCATGTCTACGTTGATACTTTTAACCCCCTGCTCCACCATGAGCAGTGGCGCAACGACCTCGCCGCAAATGACGGCCACCCCGGCCAGTCCGGCTACGGTCTGATTGCCTGGCTGGTTCTGCACCGCGGCTGGTATAACTGGCTTCAGATTTCTGAGCCCCTTTAAGGTTGCTCCCCCAGGCGTCCACCCCTGTGAGCAAGCCCAGGGTGTGCAAAGCTAGCTAAGGTATGCGAAAATAGTCAGAAGTGCCTATTCTAAGGTGCTATCGACCATCTGTGCCCCGTTATCCTGACGGGCACTCCACCTTGATCAAGGAGGCTCTCATGAGCAAGCGCGGTCGCAAGCGTAAGGATCGCCGTAAGGGTAGCGCTAACCACGGTAAGCGCCCCAACTCATAAGGCAATCAACAAGGGCCCCTACTCGCAGAAGCGAGCAGGGGCCCTTTGCTATGAGCTCATCGCAGTGCCTATCTACCTGCCGGGTGCCCCTCTGCGTGGATATCGTCGATGCAGGCCCTAATACGGCTCTTGAGATCAAGGGGGGCGGTTTCCTTGCAGGTGCGGCGCACTGCTTGGCGGATAATGCACTCAATGTCATACTCCTGAGCGCAGGTATCACATTCAGCTAGGTGGGCTTGCAGTTCTTCTAGGTCTTGGCAGCTGAGCGGGTCGTCAATGTAGGTGTAGATTCTGGCCAGGCGTTCTTCGCAGGGCGTGGAGGGGCTGTGATGCTGTATGGGGGTCATAGGTGGCTCCTTTCTGAGGCCCTAGCGGTGCTGGCCTTGGCCGTGCCGGTGGTGGTGATGCCGCGTTCAGTAGCGTAGTCGGTCAGTTTGTCTCTGAGCAGTTTGCGCCCCCGGTGCAGGCGAGACATGACGGTGCCGATGGGGGTATCCATGATCTCGGAGATTTCTTTGTAGGAGAACCCTTCAACATCGGAGTAGTAGACGGCCATACGGAAGTCTTCAGGGATGGATTGCAGGGCTTCTTTAACGTCGTTATCGGGTAGGTGGGCTAGGGCCTCATTTTCTGCTGAGGGTAGCCCTTTTGAGTCGTGGGCTCCGGCTTGGGCAAGCTGCCAGTCTTGGACAGTGTCGGTGTGAGCCTGGTAGGGCTCACGTTGTCGTTTGCGGTAGACATTGATGTAGGTGTTGGTCAGGATGCGGTAGAGCCAGGCTTTGAGGTTGGTTCCTGGTGTGTATTGGTGAAAGGCTGAGAAGGCTTTCATGTAGGCCTCTTGCACTAGGTCTTCAGCGTCTTGTGGGTTGCGAGCCATGCGTAGGGCTGCGGCGTAAAGCTGGTCAACGTAGCCCAGGGCTTCTCGTTCGAAACGGGCTTTGCGGTCTGCGTCTGTTTCTTGGGCGCGCAGGTCAGGTTCAGTGGTGGGGTCCGGGGGCGTGGGTGTCATGTCCCTCCAGGTTTGCGGTGGTCTTTTGTCTTACTGTACCTGCCTGGTAGGTGGGCTGGTCTAGTAAGTGCCTTAGGTTCAACCGGTGAGATGGTTTCTTATTCCTTGTTTTGAGGTGTTTTTTGTGTTTGTGGTGGTGTGAAGTAGGTGAACCCACCGGTCTATATGTATGCTTAGTAGTGATAGGTATCTGTGATACACCGCAAATGGGGCCACACACCCCGTAAAGGAGGAACTCATGTCATTAGTTCGCCGTTTTGCTCGCCCCCTGCTAGCTTCAAGCTTCATTATCTCGGGTGTTGACCGTCTGCGTGACCCCGAATCTTCCAAACACCTCACCAAGGTCATCGACCTAGCTGCAACCACCGCCCCTCAGCTCTCCATCCTGCGCGGCCAGGAAAAGCTGGTCGGTCAGGCACTAGCTGGCTCCCAAGTAGCTGCCGGTACCCTCTTCGCACTCGGTAAGCTACCGCGCCTCTCAGCCAGCGTCCTGCTCGCTACCGGTGCTATCAACTCCTACCTTGAATACCGCTCTCAGGAAGCTGACACCAAGGAACAGAAGACCGCCCGCCGTAACACCGCCGTGATCAACGGCTCCCTGCTCGGTGCTATCGCAATTTCTGCGGTCGACACCGATGGTAGCCCCTCCTTGGCTTGGCGTGCCTCAAAGCTCGGTGACCAGGTAGCTAAGAAGTCTCACCAGCTGGCTTCCGATGTTCAGGACGTTGCTTCTGAGACCCAGAAAAAGGTTGAGGACATCTTCGCCTAAACCATAAAACGCAGCACCCTAAGGTGCCGTAAACTTTTACAAACCCCGCTCCCTAAAACGGTGCGGGGTTTTCTTATTTGCAGGCTAAGCCACCTAAAATAGGGAGGGAATACGCCCTAGTAACTGATACCGAAGTAGGTTTTATTTGTGGTTGATGCGACCAAGCAAGCCCTCCTTGCCCCTGGAGACTGGCTCGCGCCCAGCGTCACAGTACCGTCTGGTGCACGTGCCCGTGTAGAGATTCCCGGTTCCAAGTCGCTGACCAACCGCTACCTGCTTCTAGCTGCCCTAGCAGATAGCCCCTCCATCATTCACGCCCCCCTGCATTCGCGTGACTCCCAGCTCATGGTAGCGGCCCTCACCGCCCTGGGCGCCCACTTTGAAGAGATTGAGACCGGCAGCGCCTTTGGCCCAGATCTACGGGTAACTCCCCTAGATTTTTCTGCACCTTCTGCCCGTGAGGTGTCCATTGATGTAGGGCTGGCAGGCACCGTCATGCGTTTTGTGCCCCCGGTGGCGGCCCTGCTACCGGGCACCTTCTCCTTCGATGGCGATGAGCACGCGAGGCTACGCCCCATGCTGCCCGTCATTGAAGCCCTACGGGGCTTAGGGGTCACTGTTGAGGACGCAGGCCGCGGCGCCCTGCCCTTTACGGTCAAATCGGCCGGTGCGGTAGAAGTACCCGAGCTGACCATAGATGCCTCTGGCTCCTCCCAGTTTGTCTCTGCCCTGCTCCTGGCTGCCTGCCGGTTTAAACAGGGTCTGGTTCTGCGCCACCAAGGCGGCCCGGTGCCCTCCATGCCCCACATTGAGATGACCCTTGAAACCATGCGGGAACTGGGCATCAGTGTTGAATTCAACGGCACCGACACCTGGACCGTTACCCCCGGTGGTTTCCCCGGTTTTGAAGTGACCGTTGAACCAGACCTCTCCAACGCTGGCCCCTTCCTGGTAGCTGCTGTGGCCACCGGTGCCTCAGTGACAGTTCCACGCTGGCCCCACTCCACCACCCAGGGCGGGGACTACTGGCGCACCATTCTGCCCTTCTTCGGGGCAGATGTGGAGCTGACCGACGGGAACCTGACCGTCACCGGCCCCGCCGGGGGTGCGGCGTCCGGACTGCCCGGGCTCGAACTAGATTTGGCAGAAGCCGGGGAATTAGCCCCCACCCTTGCTGCCCTCATGGCGCTCTCACCAGCTACCAGCGTCCTATCCGGTATCGCTCATCTGCGCGGGCACGAAACTGACCGCCTTGCCGCCCTCACCACCGAAATCAACCGCCTAGGCGGCAGCGCCCAAGAAACCCCAGACGGTATTCGCATCACCGCCCCGGCCACCCAAGGCGCCCTTATGCGCACCTACTCCGATCACCGCATGGCCACCGCCGCAGCCGTCATAGGCCTCCTCGTGCCCGGGGTGGTCGTTGAAAATGTTGAAACCACCGCCAAAACCCTACCCAACTTCACCGGGCTATGGCAGAACATGCTCAACCAGTGGAAGGAAGGTGCTGCCTAATGCGCCGCTCCTGGGATGAAAGCGACGTGCGCGTACGCCCCAACAAGAAGGGCTCCCGCCCCCGCACCAAAGACCGCCCTGCCCACAAGGACGCCCAGATCGGCCGCATCATCACCGTAGACCGCGGCCGCTACACCGCCATACTCGATGAAGGGCAACCAAGCGAGCGAACCGTGACCGCCGTGCGCGCCCGCGAACTGCGCCGCTCCCCCATCGTCGTAGGAGATAAGGTCGCCCTGGTAGGAGACACCAGCGGCAAACCCGATACCCTCGCCCGCCTGGTACGCATTGAAGAACGCACCAACCTGCTACGCCGCAGCGCCGACGACACTGACCCCGTCGAACGCGTAGTCGTAGCCAATGCCGACAACCTGGTCATCGTGGTTGCCGCAGAAAACCCCGAACCGCGCACCGGATTCATCGACCGGTCACTAGCTGCCGCCTTTGACGCCGGGCTCACCCCCATTCTCTGCATCACCAAAACCGACCTCAAACACCCAGCCTGGCTACTGGACTACTACCAGGACGTTGAGCTCACCATCGTGCTCTCCAAAGCCAAGGACGGGCGCGCCCCCAGCGAAGAAGGCTCCCAAGGCCTAGATCTCTCCCTGGTAGAACAACTCTCCACCTACCTAGACGGCACCGTCTCTGTGCTGCTAGGGCACTCTGGGGTGGGCAAATCAACCCTGGTCAATGCCCTCACCGGGGCCGAACGAGCCACCGGGCATGTTAACGCCGTTACCGGGCGAGGCCGCCACACTTCTTCCTCCGCACTGGCCCTACAGCCCCAGAAGGCAGCGCCGGGCACCTGGATTATCGACACCCCCGGTATCCGCTCCTTCGGCCTAGCCCACGTCGAACCAGAGACCCTCGTTGCCTCCTTCACCGACCTGGCCCCCGGTTCAGCCAACTGCCCCAAGGGCTGCATCCACTCAGCCTCAGCCCCCGACTGCGGCCTGAGCGCCTACGTCCAGGCAGGCCACGCCGGGCCCGCCGGGCCTGAACGCCTCGACTCTCTGCGCAAGCTCCTACGCGTCGATGAAGAAACCGGCGACGCCGAAAAAGAACTCGGCGCCCTAGACCTCTAACCCCACAACAAACGAGATCATGACTAACTACACCGACGACCTGCGCCTAGCCCACATCATGGCTGATGCGGTAGACCGCCTAACCCTGGCCAAGTTCACCTCCCACGACTTCGCCGTTGACACCAAACCCGACCTAACCCCCGTCACCGACGCCGACCGCGAAGCAGAACAGCTCATCCGCTCCCAGCTCTCCCGAGTACGCACCCGCGACTCAGTGCTAGGTGAAGAATTCGGTGAAACCGGCTCATCCCCCCGCCAATGGGTCATCGACCCCATCGACGGAACCAAAAACTTTGTGCGCGGGGTACCGGTCTGGGCCACCCTCATTGCTCTCATGGATCAGGGCAAGCCGGTGGTCGGTGTGGTCTCAGCCCCCGCCCTCCAGCGCCGCTGGTGGGCCGCTCAAGGCACTGGCGCCTACACCGGCCGCTCCCTGGCTAGAGCCACCCGCATCTCCGTTTCCTCCGTTAACAAGCTAGAAGACGCCTCCCTCTCCTACTCCTCCCTCACTGGCTGGCGAGATTTGGGCCTAAGAGATAAGTTCATCGACCTGACCGACACCGTCTGGCGCACCCGCGCCTACGGGGACTTCTGGTCCTACATGATGGTGGCAGAAGGCGTAGTCGATGCCGCAGCCGAACCAGAACTAGGCCTCTACGACATGGCTGCCCTAGTCCCCATCGTGACCGAAGCAGGCGGACGCTTCACCTCCCTGGCAGGAGCGGACGGCCCCCACGGCGGCAATGCCCTAGCTACCAACGGCCACCTGCACGAGGACGTCCTGGGCTACCTGGGCACAGACCAGACCCTCTAAGAACTTTCAGGGCAGGGCGCTAGGAAGAAAAGGCCCGTAACCCCCGCCTACAGTAAAGGCCCCCAACCCTTCTTTCAGGGTTGGGGGCCTTGCTGCTGTGCTGCGCTACTTTTCTATAGCGCTACTTTTTTATAGCGCTACTTCTTACGCTGGTTCAGAATAGAAATCTGCTCATTGCTCCGGTCATTGACAGCCTCAGTGTGCACCTCAGCCTTACCGGACTCAGAAGGAGCAGAGTACTGCAAGAACTTAGGCTGAGCAGGAATTTTCAGCTCAACCTTAGACTGCTGAGTACGCTGCTTAGACAAATCAACACTATAAAGCATGACAACAGTCTCTTCACGGATAGCACCCATCATGCTCTGATAGAGGGCATAGCCTTCACGCTGGTACTCCACCAGAGGATCACGCTGGGCCATAGCGCGCAGACCGATACCTTCCTTGAGATAATCCATCTCGTAGAGGTGCTCAGGCCAACGCTTACCGATAACAGACAGGACAACGCGACGTTCAACCTCGCGCATGGCGTCCTCACCAACGTACTCTTCACGCTCCCGGTACTGCATCTCAGCGTCATCCAGCACCTCTTTACGAATCTGCTCACGGGTAATCTTGGTCTTATCGCCCGCTTCTTCAGCCAAATCCTCAGGAGTAATGGAGACAGGGAAGATAGTGCGCAGGTTCTCCCAGAGCTTGTCAAAGTCCCAGTCCTCCGCGTGCCCCTCGCCCACCTGAGCATCAATAGCTGAAGTAATCACCTCGGTACGGAACTTAGCAATCTGCTCTTTAAGGTCATCACCGGCAAGAATCTGAGCACGGTCCTTATACATGGCCTCGCGCTGGCGGTTGAGCACATCATCATATTTGAGCACGTTCTTACGTTGCTCAGCGTTACGGGCCTCAACCTGGCCCTGGGCATTAGCGATGATACGGGAAACAAGCTTTGCTTCCAGGGCAGTATCGTCAGGGGCACCTGCCATGAGGCGGGCCGCGGCCTGCCCGTTAAAGAGACGCATCAAATCGTCAGAGAGAGACAGGTAGAAGCGGGATTCGCCGGGATCCCCCTGGCGGCCAGAACGTCCGCGCAGCTGGTTATCGATACGGCGTGACTCGTGACGCTCAGTGCCCAGCACATAGAGGCCGCCCAGGGCTGTGACCTCATCGTGTTCAGCAGCAGAAGCCTTCTCCGCAGCCTCAAGCACCTCAGGCCACTTAGCCTCATACTCTTCAGGCTTCTTGTTGGGGTCAAGGCCCAGAGTCTTCATGGTCTCAACGGCCTCAAACTCAGGGTTACCGCCGAGCATAATGTCGGTACCACGGCCTGCCATGTTGGTTGCCACAGTCACGGCCCCCTTGCGGCCAGCCTGGGCCACAATGGCAGCTTCACGGGCATTGTTCTTAGCGTTCAAAACCTCGTGGCGTACCCCTGCCTTAGACAGCAGCTTAGAAAGGTACTCAGATTTCTCCACGCTGGTGGTACCCACCAGCACCGGCTGACCGGTAGTGTAGCGTTCTTGGATGTCTTTGACGACCGCGTTGAACTTAGCGATTTCGTTCTTGTAGACCTTATCGGGCCGGTCTTTACGCTGCTTTTCCTTATTGGTAGGAATGGGCACAACACCTAGCTCATAGGTGTTCATAAATTCGGCTGCCTCAGTTTCTGCGGTACCGGTCATGCCCGAGAGCTTGTCGTACATGCGGAAGTAGTTCTGCAAGGTGACGGTAGCCATGGTCTGGTTCTCAGGCTTAACCTCAACTTCTTCCTTAGCCTCAATGGCCTGGTGAATACCGTCATTGTAGCGGCGGCCAGCCAGAATACGGCCGGTGTGCTCATCAACGATCATGACTTCACCGTTCATGACCACATAGTCTTTATTGCCCTTGAAGAGCTCTTTAGCCTTAATGGCATTGTTGAGGAAGCCAATCAGGGGGGTGTTCTGAGGTTCGTAGAGGTTATCGATACCCAGGTGGTCTTCCACCTTGTCGATGCCAGCTTCTAGCACGCCCACGGTGCGCTTCTTCTCATCGACCTCGTAGTCTTCACCGGCAACCAGGGTGCGGGCAAGGCGGGCGAACTCACCGTACCAGCGGTTAGCTTCACCCATAGCAGGGCCAGAAATGATGAGCGGGGTGCGGGCCTCATCAATCAGAATCGAGTCAACCTCATCGACGATGGCGAAGTTATGCCCGCGCTGCACCTGGTCTTCTTTAGTCCAGGCCATGTTATCGCGCAGGTAATCAAAACCGAACTCGTTATTCGTGCCGTAAGTGATATCCGCTTGGTACTGTTTGCGGCGCACTTCGGGGGTCTGGTTCGCCAAAATGACGCCTGACTCTAGCCCCAGGAAACGGAAGACGCGCCCCATGAGGTTAGCCTGGTACTCGGCCAGGTAGTCGTTGACAGTCACCACGTGCACACCCTTGCCAGAAAGAGCGTTCAGGTAGGCCGGGGCTGTAGCGACCAGGGTTTTACCTTCACCGGTTTTCATTTCGGCAATATTGCCCAGGTGCAAGGCGGCACCACCCATGAGCTGCACGTCATAATGACGCTTGCCCAGGGTTCGCTGTGAGGCTTCACGGACCACCGCGAAAGCTTCAGGGAGCAGCAGATCTAGTGACTCGCCGTCCTTAATACGTTTGCGGAAGGCTTCTGTCTCAGCGCGTAGCTCGGCGTCGCTCATCGCGACAAAGCTGTCTTCGAGTGAGTTCACCGCATCGGTATAAGCTCGCAGCTGTTTGAGGACTTTTTGGTCTCCACTGCGGAGTAGCTTTTCCAAGAGAGATGCCACTGAAGTTTGCTCCTTGATTGGTTGGATAGGGGCGGGCAGGATCAGCCCACCATGCTCACACTATTCTAGTTTAGACCCCCCGAAGGAGGGAGAGGTTCACCTGTGGGCTTGATAGACCCACCTTTTATTCTCTCAAAGAAGGTTAAGGCAGAGCAGGGCCCCCTACCTTGCTCTTACCCTGGTCAAAGTAACTAAGGGTAAAAGAAGGCAGAGGGCCCTGCAATAAAACTAGTTAGTTTTAGCGCTAGTTCTAGCTGGCGTCTTCCTCAAGGGTGATGACACCGTAGGACCAACCCTTGCGGCGGTAGACCGCTGCCGGTGCCCCGGTGGCCTTATCAACGTAGAGGAAGAAATCGTGGCCAACCAGCTCCATGCGATCAACAGCCTCTTCGGGAGTCATGTGATCGGCAGGGAAGGTCTTCTGACGAATTTCGATGGGTGAATCTGCTTCTTCGTGCAGGTCGTAGTCCCCAGCGAAAGCTGCTTCTTCAACGGGCAGGTCATCAGCCTGAATCTCGGTGAGGGCAACCTGGTCGGTGATGACGGGGATTGCGCCAGTGGCCTCAGAGACTGAAACGGGGCGCTTGCCGCCTGAGCGACGGGTCTTGCGACGATCACGGGCGCGGCGCAGGCGTTCTAGAAGCTTGCCGTAGGTTTCGTCGAATACTGCGAACTTGTCTTGGCCTGTTGCTTCTGCGCGGAGCACAGGGCCACGGCCAATAACAGTGATTTCCACCCGGATAGATGCGGGGCCACTCTGGCCTTCCTTGGTGAATTTAACTTCGATGTCAGTTACATTTTCACCCAAGGCTTCAAACTTGGTGATTTTACTTTCGACATGCTCCTGTAGACGTTCGCTTACTTTGACGTTGCGTCCGGTGATGTTGAGTTCCACAATTCCCTCCATTCTCAGGGGGTGAATGCCCGGCCTTGTGACTGCCGAACATCGGGGAATCTATCTTGTGGATTCCTTGTCTACAAGTCTACGCCCTCTTGTGGCCCAAGTCATTTTTTCTTACATCTTTTACAGTTCTTTGCGCAGGAAAAACCTCAATTTTGCTGCGATAGGTCACCCTATGATATATGGCTGCCGCTTGGGAACATAAGCAATAGTCGCCCCACCCAAGACCATAGCACCCCGCTCACTCAGCACCCGATACCCCTCCCGCAAAGAAGCACCAGTAGTTAACACATCATCAACCAGCACACAGGTAACACCCTCTAAAGAATAATGACGCCCCACCCAGTGCAAGGCAGGCCTACCAAGAGTAAGCTTCCCCCGCATCTGCCGATGGCGCTCCTCAACCCCCAAGGTTTTCTGAGCCCTAGCTCCCTCTCGCCCCCGCACCAGCCTCACCCAGGCAGGAACCTGGGCAAGCGCATCCACCACCCTCACATCCATTAAAGAACCCAGCAAGGGCACAGCAGAACGGCACAATAAGGGGGCAGGAGCATAACCACGCCTACGAACAGAAGCCCTACTAGAGGGCAAAGGAACCAGATAAAGTGGCCCACCCTGCCCCAAGGCCCCCTGACAAGAATCGACAAGAGAGCGCACAGCCCGCGCCACAGCAGCAGCCAGATAGGGGCTAAGGTCGGTGCGCCCGGCGTCCTTATAAGCCAAAACACACCGCCCCAGTTCATGCTCGTAACGCCCAGAAGAAACCACCGGCAACTGAGTGCCCGGCAAGACAGCAGAATGCACATTAAGGGTAGCTAGGCGAACCAGCCGGTCACACACCGGGCAAAGAGCATAAGAAGCCAGCATAGTAGGGCCAAAAACCTGGCAGCTAGCACACACTCGCGGGAAGAAAAGCTCTGTGGCCTGTCTCCAACTGGTTCGCATATCGGGTAAAGGCGGAACAAAGGGGCGGGTAAATCTCATACCCACAGCATCTACTCATCAGCCAGGTCAGCACAAGAAGCAGGGATAACTGATCCGGACCAATCTAGCCAAAATAGTTAACTAGCCAGAATAGTTAATCTGGCTCAAACTACTTTCACTACGAGTCCAACTCAGCCCAGCCACCGTATAGAGCCCCCCATCACCGGTCATCGCCACCACCTGGTCAAGGCCCCTACCAGTCACAATCCGAGTAACACCCTGCAAAGAATCGTACTGAGTATTTTCACCCGTCAAAGATACCAGCTCCGTCTGAGCGGTCTCCCCATTCCATAGGAAGACCTCAACATCACTGACCCACTCCGCCCCCCGAGGGCTCATCTCTGCACCTAACCGCACCGGGGCAAGAAGCTGCTCAGGGGTACCATCTGCAGCCCTACGAATAGCGCACACCCAAGCCCCATAACTATTCCCATGAGCAGAGGAGGTCACAAGCACAGCACGAGTACCATCTCGGGCAATAGAAATACTGTGCAAGAGCTCCCCACTGAGCCAGCTAGCAATAGTATGGGGGGTGCGGTCTTCCTGCCCCGCAGCAATAACCCGCACCGAACCGTCCTGCTCCCCCACCCACAACCAATTCTGGTGGTCAAAACACGGCGCCAACACATGGGTGCCCCGGTAAACAGACCGTGCCCCATTAGAACTGGCCAACCAAATCTCATCCTGCCCCGTATTGGTGAAGGCATAGTAGTTACGGGTGTAATTCATAGCAGGCAAGGTAATAAGAGCCGGGGCTGAAGTCTCCACAATAGTCTGCTGGCTCGCCGCATCATCAAGAGTTGCACGAGTAATCAGACGGTTTTCTTCAATACCCACAATATTGCGGGCAACCTCAGAATTAACAGCAGGCTCCCGATAATTCTCCAGGGTAGAAGCCCCCACAATCTGATCATCAATGGTCAGCTGCACCGTAGTCACTGAAGCAAGAGCGGTGAGAGTCTGGGTGAGCTGAGTACGCAGACGCTCAACCTCAAGAGCACTAGCTGTAGAAAGAGCATTGCCCCCTGAGAGCCTAACATCAGCCACCCCACCATCAATAGGTACCGAGTTGCGCGTCAGCCTGGTATCAGCTGGAACTGCGCTAGCAACAGCACCCACCAGATAAGGCGCAGGCCCCTCCAAAAGTACCCTCACCAAAGATGTAGCTACTGTGCTTCGCTCAGCAAACCAGCGAATATCAGGCACCGCATAGGTGTAGGTGGGGTCATAAAAATAGAGGGTGAAGGGGCTGAAAACCTCAGTGAACTCAGCCCTGTTCAGCACCGTCCCATCGGGGGCTGATGAGATACGCCATTCACCATCAACCTGGCGTAGAGTAAATTCTATGTCGGTATCAGCTACCGTAGTGTACGAGGTAGCTAGCCCCCTGTTATCGACCAAGGTGCTCGCAGGTACGGCCACCTGGTAGGTCGAGTCAGTGATAGAGGCTGTAGTGAAAGCCGAATCGTAGACCAGGGTGCGCCCATCTGGCCGCCAGGACTGGGCAAGATCTTCCGTTAAGTAGAGTCTGGCAACACTGTAGTCATCAGCTACACCAACGCCCGCGTGCAAGAAGCCCGCAATGATTTCGGTAGGGCGGGCACCAGGGGCAGGGCCTTCAGGTGAGCTGCCGCTAGTAGAGGCCTTCCCTCTAGCTTGAGGGTCAGCATAGTGGTTCACCTCCCCGTTCGTAGGGATAGTGGCGCAGGCGGTGAAGGTCAGCAAAGAACTCACAGTGAGGCTAAGAGCTGACCGGCGGGAAAGATTAGGGTTCAACGGTGGGCTCCGATGAGGTTGAGATAATGGCGTTGGCAGTCGCGGTAGCACCAGTTGCAGGGGCAGAATCCACAGGTGCGGACGGCGCAGCTAAGGGCTCGCCGCTCAGCAAGACAGGGGAAGGGCCCATAGGCACATCCTGATCAATCGGGATAGTCATGCGGAAGCAAGCACCTTCCCCCTTGATGCCCCAGGCTTCGAGGGTGCCCTGGTGCAGGCGGACGTCCTCAGCAGCAATAGAAAGCCCCAGACCGGTGCCCCCCAAAGTACGTTTCCGGGAAGTATCTGCACGCCAGAAACGGTTGAAAACTTGCTCAGTTTCTTCAGGGCTCAAACCGATACCGTGATCACGCACCGCCACACCCAAGGTACTTTCAGTAGCATCGACGTAAATATCAATGGGCTGGCCCTCAGAGTGTTCTACAGCGTTGAAGATGAGGTTACGGAGCACTCGCTCAATACGGCGGTGGTCCATATCGACCATAATCTCGCTCTGATCCGTGTGCACAGTCAAGCGTGTGTTCGTACGAATCAGGTGGGGCTCTACCGCTTTAAGCACTTCATCAAGCACAGCCATAAAATCTACTGACACCGTATCGAGAGTCTGGGAGCCAGCATCAAAACGAGAAATTTCCAGTAGATCAGCTAGAAGGGAATCGAAGCGGTCTACCTGGTTATAGAGCAGCTCAGTTGATCGTTTATAGAGGGGCTCCATGTTCTCACGATGATCATGCAACATATCGGCAGCCATACGCACCGTAGTGAGCGGGGTGCGCAACTCATGCGACACATCAGAGACAAAGCGCTGCTGCATAGTCGAGAGCTTCTCAAGACGAGAAATCTGATCTTGTAAGGAATCAGCCATCCGGTTAAAGGACAGGCCCAGACGCGCCGTTTCATTCTGCCCACGCACCAAAACACGCTGGTCAAGATCACCTGCAGCTAGCTTCTCAGCGGTGATAGCAGTAGACCTAATCGGGCGGATCACCAGGCGAGCTGTCACCCACACAATAGTCAAAACCACCACCAGAAGCACACCGAACCCTACCCAGACCACCAAATTGACGTACTGCACAGTGGCCTGTGAGGTCGATAAATCATAAATCAGGTAGAGAGAATAGTCAGGGTTCTGCGGTATCGAGATACTGGTGCCCACCACCAGGGCCGGGGCGCGGCGTCCGTCCGCTGAGATCATGCTCGAGGACTGCCAGTAGATACCGTTCCCCTCACTCACACTCTGAGCCAAGTCCTCAGGAACATCACTAGCAGAGAACTCAGTGCTCTGGGCCTGCTCTGCAATAAAACCATCGGTGGTGGCGTTCACGCCTTTCAGCAGCACCCAGTGACGGTTGCTATCGGCACTACTACTCTCAAGCACAGTAAGAAAACGTGACACATCACGTTGAATCTCAGTGCGGCCAGTCGCATCAGAACCGTTAATCAAGGTCTGTACGTTACTAAAACCAGCCGAGGACTCCTCAAGGGCCTGTTCAAGGTTGCCGCGGAAAAGAGAGCTAGCAATCTGGTGGGAAATAAAAGACCCCACAAAGATGAAAGCCACCAGGAGCAGGCCAGCAGCGGCTGCCACGGCACGGAACTGCAAGGACTGGCGCCAGAGCCTACGGGCATTAGCTAGAGGCCCATAGGTGTAGGAGGCCCCTGAGCTGGTGCTAGTCTGGGCGGATACGCGAGATGAAGAACCAGTCACGGGTTAGCGGTGGCCTGCCGCGGCCTTATAACCCACCCCGCGCACAGTCAGCACAATTTCAGGGTTCTCAGGGTCACGCTCAATCTTGGCGCGCAGACGCTGAATATGCACGTTCACAAGACGCGAATCCACCGTCTTCTCATAACCCCAGACGCTTCCTAGCAGGGCCTCGCGGGTCATCACCTGGCCAGGCTGGCGGGCCAGATTAGCTAAAAGCTCAAACTCTAGAGGGGTGAGCTGAATAGTGTGGCCTTCACGGCTGACCGTATGCCCGGCCAGGTCAATCGTGAGGCTACCAATACGCAAGGGCTCATTGTGGCGGTCTTCGCGCGGGCGCAAACGGGCGCGGACGCGGGCCAGCAGCTCCGCAGGCTTAAAGGGCTTGGTCATGTAATCATCAGCGCCAGCTTCTAGGCCCTTGACCACATCTTCGGTGTCCCCCTTGGCAGTTAGCATGATGATAGGTACGTCAGACTCTCTGCGAATCTGGGTGCAAACCTCGATACCGTCCATACCTGGCAGCATAAAATCCAGCAGAATAAGGTCGGGGTGGTAGGTGGTAAAAGACTCAAAAGCCCGGTCGCCAGCCTCACAGAAGACCGTCTCGTAGCCCTCTTGTGCCAGCACAATGCCCACCATCTCTGACAGGGCATCATCGTCATCAACGACAAGAATGGTTTCTTTCACAGTTGGTCTCCTGGTGAGGTTCGAGGTGGGCTTTACCCTAGTCTACCGGGCTTAGCTCCCTTGGCTGATTTAGGCTTCTTGAGCGATTTCAGATAAGGCACGGGCTGTTTCTGTCAGGTGCCCCAGCACGCTTGTAGCTCGCTGCGGATCAGTTACTGCAAGGTTACCGGTTTCTGCAAGAACTAGCTGGTTGAGCAAGGTCTTCCCCAGCCCAAGATCAGACCAGGTACGCCACAGGCTGTGGGCAAGCTCCCCGGCAGGAACACGCTGAAGAGGGTCAGCAGTCTCTAGGTAAAGCCCACCCTTAGCTTCCAGGCGGGGTGCCAAAGC
This sequence comes from Rothia sp. 88186D007BW, assembly GCF_053544215.1. Lineage (NCBI taxonomy): Bacteria > Bacillati > Actinomycetota > Actinomycetes > Micrococcales > Micrococcaceae > Rothia > Rothia sp. 88186D007BW. The sequence continues at coordinate 93,344 of NZ_JBPPTR010000006.1, forward strand.
CTCCCAGGCGGAGGTAGGCTGACCTGCCATCGACAGCATCGGGGTAGCCAAGGTTGCCCCCACTTCCGGGTGCAGCCTCAGGTAATCGGCGCGGGTTACAACCTTTACCCCCAGGCCTTCCAATTCGCTGTGCACAGCACCTAGCAGAGCAACCAGTTCATGGCGTGGCACAGCCCGCAAGGTACGGTACCCGCTAGAGGTAGGTAGTTGCCCAGCTGCCACCTCGCCAAGGAGCGGCTCATCAATCTGCACCAGCACCTGCGCGCCAGGAACTGCCTGCTCTAAGAGCCTCACCAAAGAATGAAAACCTGCCCGCTGGCTCTCAGCCAGATCACGCCGGGCACCATAGTCTGAAAGTACCCGCTCCCCATTCGTGAGGTAGGCACTAGCGGCCAGGCTCAAAGGGCCCAGCAGGCGCACCTTAATACTGCCAGGTGCCAGCCCGCTTTCTTTGCCTACCACATCGGCCAGGGTATTGATATCCGATTCCAATAAGGACCTAGCAGCATCCCCCTCAGCAGCATAACCAGCCGTCAGCCGCCAGCCCGCAGCGGTGCCGTCCGCACTTAGCCCCTCCAAAGCCGCAAGAGAACGAGCCAGCAGCGTTGCCCGGTAGCCCCTATCAGCCAGCTCAGGCAGGTAACTCACATGAGGTTCCCCCAGCTCACCACGAATACGACTCACCGCATCAACCACATGATGCCCAGCCCAGGGGCCGATACCGGTAGCCCGAACTGTCAAATGCTCCTCAAAGGTCAGAGGAGTCTCCATATCTTTACGGGCAGCTAGCATCTCTGCGTCAGTAGGCAGATACAGGGCAGCACGAGCGCGCCTAGATGCAGGCATACATCACCTCTTTCTGCCACCGGCCGGTGGCCACCCATAAGAGCAAAGGAAAAGCCAGGGAGCTAAGCCTTCTGCTCAGCCTCAGCAGCAATCTTCTCGTGGTGCCGAATCACCTCAGAAATAATAAAATTCAAAAACTTCTCGGCAAACTCCGGGTCAAGATGAGCAGCCTCAGCCAGCGAGCGCAAACGCTTAATCTGCGCCTCTTCACGACCAGGGTCCCCTGCCGGTAGGGAATACTCGGCCTTGAGGTGGCCCACCCGCTGGGTTGCACGGAAACGCTCAGCCAGGATATGCACCAGGGCTGCATCCATATTGTCAATCACCTGGCGCATAGTGAACAGTTCTTCCATGACAGCGGGATCGACCCCGGCCATGGAGGTGGCACGGGCATCAAAAGTAGCGTGGGCCTGCATGTTATGGTCTGGTTGGGTAGTGCTCATATCTTTAGTCTAAAAACCTTCCGGGGCCGGTACTAGCCTCAAGTACCCTGATTCTCAGTGAGTGGAATCGCATCAGCGCACCAAGGCCGCGCCCCTATGCGGTAGCTGAAATATCTGCCCGGTCCAGACTGTAGGCGCGGGCAATAGTGGATTGGCCCAGTACACGGGTGCCCTGATAGAGCACCATGGTCTGGCCAGGGGCAACACCCCTTAGTTTCTCGTGAAGACGCACCACAGTTTCTAGACGCAAGGCACCAGACTCAGCCGCCTCATCATCTGCCACCCACTCCAGGTAAGCGGTGGAGGGAACCGGGTCAGCGTGGGCGCGCACCTGGGCAGCCACCTCAAAGGACGCCGAACGGGCACCTGCCACAGGCTCCTGGGCTATAAAGGTAGTAGCCTCTTCTACTGGTAAGCCAGCCCAGGTTTCACGAATCCCACGGATCTCGTCAATCTCTAACAGATCTTTACCGCCCACAATCACCTCATTGGTCTTAGGGCGAATTTCTAACACAAAGCGAGGCTTCCCATCAGGTGCCGGGTGACCAATCGCCAGGCCCTTACGCTGGCCCACAGTAAAAGCCTGAGAGCCACGGTGGGTACCCAGCACACGCCCGTCCGTATCTTTAATATCGCCTTCGGCCATCTCAATATGCTCTTCTAGCCACTCGCGGGTATCACCCTCAGGAATAAAGCAAATGTCATAGGAGTCAGGCTTCTTAGCCACCGAGAAACCGCGCTCAGCAGCCTCAGCGCGCACCTGATCCTTAGAAGGAGTATCAGCCAAGGGAAACCAGGCGTGCTTGAGCTGCTCATGGGTGAGCACACCCAGCACATAGGACTGATCCTTAGCCCAGGTGGCCGCCCGGTGCAGCTCCCGGTTACCGTCCTCATCAGTAATAACCTTGGCGTAGTGGCCGGTCACCACCGCATCGAAACCCAGGGCAACAGCCTTCTCTAGCAAAGCAGCAAACTTGATTTTCTCATTACAGCGCATGCAGGGGTTAGGGGTGCGCCCATGCTCATACTCAGAGATGAAATCATCGACGACATCTTCCTTGAAACGCTCAGAAAAATCCCACACATAGAAGGGAATACCTAGCTGGTCGCAGACTCGGCGGGCGTCCATGGAATCTTCGATGGTGCAGCAACCGCGAGAGCCGGTACGCAAGGTGCCGGGCATGCGGGAGAGCGCCAGGTGCACACCGACCACCTCATGGCCAGCTTCAACAGCGCGGGCGGCGGCAACAGCGGAATCTACACCACCGCTCATAGCAGCAAGAATTTTCATTGGGTTGTCCTCACATTGATAAAAGTTATATTTCAGGCTTGTAGGACGCAGCCCCGACCGCGCCCCTCTCGCTCCTCGCCTGAGGCTCGTCGCGATTCACGCCAGCCCCGCGCCAGCGGTCGGGTTGCTGCGTCCTATTCCGCCTTTCCCCGGCTACGTTTATTTCCAGCGGGTTGCGGTCAGCTACCTGCCCGCTCTCACCAAGCCTCTAGAGCCAGCGGTCGGGTTGCTGCGTCCTATTCCGCCTTTCCCCGGCTACGTTTATTTCCAGCGGGTTGCGTCCGGCTCATGCCCGGCCATGCCTGCCTTCTTAGCTTGGGCCCAGGCGCCGGGTAGGGCCTGGAGCAGGGCAGTGATGTCTTCTTCGGTGCTGGTGTGCCCCAGGGTGAAACGCTGGGCGCCGCGGGCTTGGTCCTCACTGAGCCCCATCGCCAGTAGGACGTGGGAGGGGCGGGGTACCCCGGCGTTGCAGGCTGATCCAGTAGAGGACTCGACCCCGGCCATATCCAGGAGGAAGAGCAGGGAGTCGCCTTCACAGCCGGGGAAGGTGAAGTGGGCGTTGCCCGGTAGCCGCTGGTAGGTTCCAGCAGCCCGCTCTTGGGGTATCTCGGGGATAGCGCCGCGTAGTTGTGCCTGGGGTACGGCAGCTAGGACGCCGTCGATGAGCTGATCCCGCAGTGCGGCTTGGCGAGAGGCTTCAGCCAAGAGGTTCTGCCCGGCATGGGCTGCTGCCGCCCCAAAGCCGGCGATGGAGGCGGCATCAATGGTGCCGGAGCGCACCGAGCGTTCTTGCCCGCCGCCGTGAAGTACCGGCATGAGCTGGGAGCTACGGGTGGCAATAAGGGCCCCAACCCCCATGGGCCCACCGATCTTGTGGGCAGAGATTGCCATGGTGGTGGCACCGGATTCTTTGAAGTTAACCGGCAGGGTGCCGAAGGCCTGGACCGCGTCCGTGTGGAAGGGGATACCGTGCTCGTGGGCTACTGCGGCGATATCGGCAATGGGTTGGACGGTACCTACCTCATTATTAGCCCACATGACGGTAATGAGGGCTACAGTGTCGGGGTTCTGCCCTACCGCCTCTCTGACGGCTTGAGCGCTTACTCGCCCGGTGGCGTCCGGAGCTAGCCAGGTAATCTGGGCCCCCTCATGGGCTTCTAGCCACTCCGCAGCATCGCCCACCGCATGGTGCTCAATTCCTGAGACAATGATGCGGGTTGCGGTGGGGTTAGCCTCCCGGCGTTTCCAGTAGAGCCCTTTGATGGCCAGGTTATCGGCCTCGGTGCCGCCGGAGGTAAAGATGATTTCGGCGGCGTCACAACCAGCGACCTGGGCGATGCGCTCACGGGCGTATTCGACGGTGGAGCGAGCGGCACGGCCCGCTGAGTGCAGGGATGAGGGGTTGCCGCCGGTTTTCATCTGCTCAACCATGGCTTCTATGGCCTGTGGGAGCATGGGGGTGGTGGCGGCGTGGTCCAGGTAGACCCGGGGCATGGGCGCTGGCCTTTCCGTGGCGGGCGGTCAAAACAATTCAGCCTTCCATCATACTCCCCGCCTTCGGGGCGAGCTATGGACTGCTTCACCCTCTCAACAGCTCCCACCGTGCTTTTATTTCACGGTGGGCGCGTAAACTGTTGGGGTGTTCAAGATTCTTTTTTATACCCCTGAAATTCCTGGCAACACCGGTAATGCTATTCGGTTAGCTGCTATTACTGGCGCTGAGCTGCACCTGGTTAAGCCCTTAGGCTTCACCTTTGAAGATGCTCACCTGCGCCGAGCTGGTCTTGACTACCATGACCTGGCGGTAATGACCGTGCATGAGACTCTAGAGGATGCCTGGGCGGCTTTAGCCCCGGCCCGTGTGTTTGCTTTCACGACTACAGCCAGCACTAATTTTGCAGATATTGAGTATCAAGAAGGGGACGTGCTCATGTTCGGCCCTGAGTCGGTGGGTTTGCCTCAGGATGTGCAGAACGACCCGCATGTTACTCAGCAGGTGAAGATTCCTATGGTGCCTGGTCGGCGTTCTCTCAACCTGGCTAATAGCGCCTCTATTGCGGTTTTTGAGGCTTGGCGTCAGCACGGTTTTGCTGGTGGGGTGCTCTAGACCCGATGGCTGACTGTAGGTTCTGTTGTGCCTTTGCGGGGCCCGGTTGCGAGAGTAACCGGGCCCCGTGCATTTTATGGCCTACCTTTAGCTATCGGTGGCACCGCCTAGAGTGACGGGGATCTGTTGGAGCGAGCCGTTGCGGTCAACGGTGAGGGTGACGGTGTCACCTGCTGCTGCTTGGCGGACGGCGGCAGTTAGTTCGATTGCTTCGCTGATGTTCCGCCCGTTGACGGCGGTGACAATATCGCCAGATTTCAGGCCGGCTGTTTCGGCTGCTCCGCCGCGGATGACCTCTTGGATGTGGGCGCCGTCGCCGAAGGCTCGGGAGGAGTCCTTGTTGGCTGGTGAGGTGGAGACCATGGCACCTAGCATGCCGTGGGTGGCTGAGCCCTGATTGATAATTTCTTGGGATACCCGTTTGGCGTAGTTGATGGGGATGGCGAACCCAACGCCGATGTTACCGCTGGCAGAGGTACTGGAGGAGTCGGTTGAGGCGATGGCTACGTTGATGCCGATGACTTCACCTTCAGAGTTGATGAGGGCTCCACCTGAGTTTCCGGGGTTCACGGCGGCATCGGTTTGGATGACGTTCAGGGCGATGGTGGAGCTTGCGGTTGTGCTCTGGTTTTCTTGCCCGGGGATTTCGAATTGGAAGGGTGAGCTGCCGAAGGGGTCGGTGGTGCTACTACCGGCGTCGGCGGGGGACTGGTCAGCTGCCGATGAGGCTACCTCGATGGTGCGCACCAGGTTTGAGACGATACCGGTGGTGACGGTATTAGAAAGCCCTAAGGGGGCACCGATAGCTACGGTGGTATCGCCTACGTTGAGGGCATCTGAGTCGCCGAGGCTGGCGGGGGTAAGGTCCAGGCCTTCGACCTTATCGAGCTTAATGACGGCTAGGTCACTGGTGGGGTCCGTGCCCACTACGGTGGCGGTGCGGACGTTACCGTCAGCTAGCTGCACTTCGATGGAGGCCTTAGCGGTGGCCCCGTCGAGGGTGACGACGTGGGTGTTGGTGAGGATATGCCCTTGGTGGTCGAGAATCACGCCTGATCCTGAGCCGGAGGCATTCGATGAGCTTGCTGCAATGGTGACGGTGGAGGGGGCAGCCTTGGCTGCTGCTGCGGTGACGGCGTTGACGGAGTCGGTGTTATTGACGATTGTGGTGCCGGAGTTGGTGCTATTAAGGTTCGATGTGGAGCCGGTGGGGTTCAGTGCTACTACCCCGCCGCCGATGCTGCCGCCCACCAGGGCGGCGATAGCTGCTGCTGCCAGTAGGGTGCCTGTGGTGTGTTTGCCGCGAGAGGACGCAGGGTGAGGGTGGGGCTGGAACTGGGCCTGAGGTTGAGACTGATGCTGGGGCTGGTGGGAGGTGTAGTCTCCTGTATAAGGGGTGCCGGGGGCCTGGCCCCATGGGTTCTGTGACATCTCTACTGGTTCTCTTTCATCATTTTTTCGCCGGGCAGGTGCCCCGGTAGGTGGCTCGGTAAGGGGCACGGCACATGGCTTCGGGTGCCCCTGCCACATTATTTCTTAGCTCCCACTATGCGCTATAGGTCTGTGTTGAAGATGAAGTAAAGCTGGGTGTTTGCTGTACGCTCCCCCAAGTGGGTGCAGTGCCCTGAGCTGAGGGTGAACGTCCCTTGAATCGCCAGACACGCTTAAGGTGAGCAGGGCTACAATAGTGCTCAAGTACCGCTGACCTCCAGAAGAGAGAACCCATGTCACGCAAACCTGCCGCTTCTGCCCTTCTTGCTGCCGCTCTAGCGTTTGGGCTCACTCCCGCTGCCCTAGCAGCAGCTCCCTATGATTTGGACGCCGGGGTTCGAGTCAGCGACACCACCTCAGCACTAGGCAACACCAGTTCGCTCGAGAACTCCATCAGCCAGCTTGCCCGCCAGGAACAGGTCAATCTCTTTGTTGTGACCATTGATCAGTTTGAGTCCCCCCGCTCATCTTCCCAGTGGACCAGTGATTTTGCTGCCCTGAACAACATGGGAACCAATGATGTGGTTCTTGTCATTGCTACCGAAGCCCGCCAGGCCTATTTCATGGCAGGGTCAACCTCGGTACTTTCCACCAGCCAGCAAGAAAAGATTTACCAAAACTACATCTACCCTGAGTTAGCGAACTCCAACTATGCGGCAGCAGCCCAGGCTGCCGTGACCGGTATCGAAGCTGAGCTAGGCTCAGGGGCAGTGAGCTCTGAAAACAAGGGATCAGGGGCTGTGAATGCTGGCGCATCAGGTGCGATCCTGGGCGGTGCGGCCCTGCTGGGTGTAGCTGCTGTAGCAGGTGGCGGGGCCTGGGCTTTTAGCCGCTCGCGGGCGTCCTCGCGCAAGAATACCCCTGGCAGCCGTACCGGCCGCCCTGCCCCCACCCAGCCCTTGCCCTCCATAGAAGAGTTACGGGCTCGTGCCGGTGCCCAGCTGGTAGCTACCGATGACGCTATCGCCCACTCCCAGCAGGAAGTAGAGTTCGCCCGCCTGCAATACGGTGAAAGCGAGGTTAAACCCTTCCTTGCAGCTATCGAAGCAGCCAAGCAGCACATGCAGCACTCCTTCCAGCTCCAAAAACAGCTAGATGATGAGATACCCGATACCGAAGCAGACCAGAGAGCCTGGCTCACAGAAATTCTTGCCCGCACCCAGGACGCCCAAAAGGCCCTCAACGAACAGGTCGCAAACTTCACGAATTTGCGCAAGCTGGAAGAAACCGCGCCGCAGGCCCTAGCTAACCTGAATCAGGGTATCGAATCAGTCGCGTCCCTCTTCCCAGCAGCTCAAGCGGCCCTGGACCGCCTGGGCACCCGCTACTCCCCCAGTGCTTTTGCGGCAGTAGCAGATAACATCAGCCAGGCTCAGGGGCGTCTCGACTTTGCCCGCCAGGAAGCCAAAGAAGCTGAAGACTTACTGGGCACCCAGCGAAGCCAAGCTATTCTTGCCCTACGTGCCAGTGAAGAAGCCCTAGGCCAGGCCCAGGGTCTTTTAGAGTCAGTTCACCATGCAGAAACTGATCTGGGTAAGATGGCGGCCTCCCTCGATAACGCCCTGATTTTAGCTGACAGGGACGTCGCCCAGGCCCAAGAGTTAGCCCACACCGGGGCAGGCAGTAGAAGTCAGCTCTCTGGTGCTGCTGCTGGCGTCCAGGCGGTGTTGGGTCAGATTAGGGCTGAACGTGCAGCAGGTCTTATTGACCCCTATATACTCAACCAGCGCTTGCAAGAAGTACGTTCAGATTTAGACACTGCCCTAGATGCTGTGCGTCAGACTCATGAGCAAGAGCGCAGCGCCCGTGAGTCACTAGGCCACGCCCTTGTCTCTGCTCAGGCTCAGGTATCGTCTGCCAGCGAGTATGTCTGGGCCCGACGAGGCGGGGTAAAAGCGGACGCCCGCACCCGCCTGCGCGAAGCAGAACGCCACCTGGCCGAGGCCCAGCAGCTCCAGCACAGCGACCCCATCACGGCCCTGTCACACGCTAATGATGCTATCCGCCTAGCTAGCGAGGCCCAGCGCATGGCCCGCTCCGATGTTGAGCACTTCAACCAGCACAAGGGCTACCCCGGCGGTGGCGGGAACTTCGGGTCCGCCATGCTCGGGGGCATCCTGCTGGGCACCCTCTTTGGGGGGAACAGCCACAGCTCCGGCGGTGGCTTCGAGTCAGGCGGTTTTGGGTCAGGTGGTTTCGGTGGCGGCATGGGTGGTGGTACCTTTGGCGGTGGCTTCGGCGGAGGAGGCAGCTGGGGTGACGGCGGCGGGGCTGGTGGCAACTTCTAACCCACTGGCGTCCGCCCCGCTATCTCTCGCCTCATCTGAGGTAGCTACCTCACACCCAGTTTTCGCTACCAACGTAGCAGCCAGCGGGCGTGGCACCGTGCAGCCCACCCCAGACCTTGACAGAATCAAAGAAGGCACAGCAAGCCTGCTCATGCTTTCCCTTACCCACCGAAAGGTATAACCATGGCTAAGCAAACTATTTTCAGTCGTATCGCTCAGCTCGCCAAGGCAAACATCAACGCCCTGATTGACGCCGCTGAGGACCCTCAGAAAATGCTCGACCAGATGGTGCGTGACTACACCAACAACATTGTTGATGCAGAACAGGCTGTTGCCCAGACCATTGGGAACCTGCGCATGCTCGAAGAAGACCATGCCGAAGACCTCCGTGAGGGCGATGAGTGGGGCGCTAAGGCCCTTGCAGCTTCTAACAAGGCAGATGAGTTCCGTTCCGCTGGCGACACCGCCAACGCCGATAAGTTCGACAACCTGGCCAAGATTGCCCTGGGCCGTCAGATGCAGGCAGAGAACGAAGCCTCAGCTATCAAGCCTCAGATTGAGTCCCAGACCGCTGTGGTTGAACAGCTCAAAATTGGTCTTACCCAGATGAAGGAAAAGCTGAACGAAATCACGCGTAAGCGCGATGAACTGGTAGCCCGCCAGAAGTCAGCAGCCGCTCAGACCCAGGTCAACGATGCTCTCAAAGCCTTCGATGTCATGGACCCCACCAGCGAAATCTCCCGCTTTGAAGACAAGGTACGCCGCGAAGAAGCCCGCGTACGCGGCCAGCAGGAACTGGCAGCGTCCTCCCTTGATGCCCAGTTCAACGACCTTGAAGAACTTGGCCGCCAGTCAGACCTTGAAGCCCGCTTGGCAGCCCTTAAGGCCGGCAAGAAGTAAAACCAGCTAGCACAGACTAAGGTGCCCGTTTCTGAAGAAGCGGGCACCTCTTATATGTACAAGTAAGGCCCCAAGGAGTCTCAAAAACTCACTACTGGTCAGAGCCACTCGGGGCTAGTCGGGGCTAGCTATAGGTGCTCAGCCTGAGCATCAATCTGACCGCTCATACGGTGAAAGAGCATATCCAGAGCTACCACATTGACCCCTTCAGGAATGATCATGTCTGCATGACGTTTAGAAGGTTCCACGTAGAGCTCATGCATAGGTTTGACGGTAGTGAGGTATTGGGTCTCCACCGACTCAATAGTACGGCCGCGTTCAATGACGTCACGGCGCAAGCGGCGCAGGATGCGCACATCAGCATCCGTATCAACAAAGAGCTTGATATCGCACAGGTTACGAATCTCAGGTTCAGCAAAAATGAGAATACCTTCGAGGATAACGATGGGTCGAGGCTCAACAATAAGAGTTTCATCTGACCTGTTATGGTCAGCAAAATCGTAGACAGGCGTTTCAATTCGCTGGCCTTCGACCAGGGCTTTGAGATGGGTGATGAGCAAATCGTTATCAAAAGCATCGGGAGCATCGTAGTTCAGCAGGCAGCGCTGTTCGTAGGTGAGGTGATCGTTGCATTTGTAATAGTTATCGTGATAAATCACGCCCACTTGGCCGTCAAATTTTTCCAGCAAAGAGTTGGTCAAAGTGGTCTTACCAGAACCGGTGCCACCGGCTATACCAATAATGAGAGGTTTCATGTCTAGACTGCCCTACGAATCGAAGTGTTACTGCTATCTATTGTGACACGCACCCCAGGGGACAAGACCCCACAGTCTTGTCCCCTAAAAAAAATTGGCACTAGTCATCCATAATAGGCAGCAAATATTTTACACGTAAATTTTTTGCTGAACTTTATCCCCTCATGAATTCAGGGAAACACCCCACCAGCCCGCATGAAGGGCTAATATAGCCACTTAGCAAGCGGGGGACAAAATTTTTCTTCATACACTGCACTTTAGGGGACAAAATATGTGTATAGTTGGGTACAGCTCGCATATCACCCCCCTGAAACATTTGAGGAAGAGCAGTATGAACTTTGCGCACTGGGCAACCGACACCTACACCAGCACCTCACTGGATTCTGCTATTAAGCGTCACTCTGCCCATGGGGGTCTCAAAAAGTTCCATAAGGCTCTGCGCATGGCAGACTCCATGGTGCGCGGTGAAACGGTTGTAGATCTTGCCACCGGCAGGTTTGGTAGCTTCGGCGATTCCCTCTTAGTGATTACCAATGAGCGTATTCTGATTCTGAAAAATTCTTTTCAGGCGGGCAACAGCCTCACTCTTGATTTACATTCCCTTGACCAGGCAAAGCTGACCTATCTGCCTCTGCTGGGCAATACCTTGACCATTGATGGATACCGTTTTAGTCGTATCCCCACCGCTCATGCCCGCACCCTGCGAACCCTACTCACCGCAGATTTGGCAGGCCACTGGGCACAGGCTTACTAGACCAAGAAACACGATTCTCTTCATAAAAGAAAAGGGTTGGGTACACCTTCTAGGTGTGCCCAACCCTTTTCTTTCTGTGAACCACGGTGGAACCTTAGCAGAGCAAGGCAGATACATGCGCCAGGGAAAGAACACTAGCGTCACATTAAAAAAACTTTTAAATGCCTATATTTTGTAGACAATAACAGATTAGCTTGGGAATCCCCCCCCCCCCCCGAGTTTTTGGAAAAACAGGTGTGTCATAAAAATATTTTAGTGTTACGGTTGTCTTGAATTGGGAAACCAAATCGAGCCTTGCACCAAGACTGAAGGAATTATTGTGAACTCACCCCAAATCCAGCGTCGTACTCTAGCTCGTGGCGCGGCATGGGCTACCCCCGTCGTTCTCGCTAGCGCAGCGATACCCGCCTATGCTGCTTCGCCTGTGCCAGCTACCACTGATTGCACCTACGGAACCATTGTTGCTGCTCCTTGGTCTAATGTCTGGCCTAGCCAGGGTGACTTCGATGGTAGAGCCAGAAAAGAACTTGAGTGGGCTGTTTACCCCACCAGCAATTGCACCGGTTCTGTGCAGGCCTTCTCTTTCGACAATTCCTTCCCCAAGGATCAGGCCGCCAACCCGCTATCACCTTCGTCAGCTCCTAACAATACTTGGCCCCCTACCTTCCCCGCAGGTGGCGACCGCATGGCTGATATCAATTCAGTCAACGGCGTAAACGGCGTTGGCCAGGGAACCATTATTTCTGTCAAAGTTGAAAACGTCGCAGGCGACGTAGTCTATCAAGACACCCCCACCGGGGACGACCGCTTCCTATTCACCGCTGCTCAAGGCGATAAAGCCTACAACCCCAACGGTACGCGCGGCCTTGGTGCAAACGTCCCCGTGATTCGCCTCAACGACGACTTCAAGGGCGCTGACACCAAATATGACAAGCTCTACAACTACCTGCGTTTTGCAGAGGCCCCCATGGTCACCAAGAACACCATGTGGACCTGGGGCTACGGCAACCACTACACCACCACCGAAGGCCGCGACGGCTGGAGCTGGGACATTGAAGTCATGAGCAACATTGCTCACGGCCAGGCAGGTGCTAGCGTGGTCTCCTTCATGACCCGCCTACCCGCCGCAACATTCGGTGACCCCGCAAAAACCGACCCTAAAGTCATCAAGACCCAGTACAAGGTCACTGTCGCCTCACCCTGGGGCGTTGTCACCTACCTGTCAGACGCTATCTAACTTGCCCACCTAAGTCGATGCGAAGGAGCCGCCTATAAAAGTGAGTCATTTTCTCATCTATGAGAAAAACATGTAAAAAGACGAGCAGTGGGCCCGGCACCCTCCTTAACCAGGAGGTACCGGGCCCACTGTTTTTAAATGCGGCAAGGTGCAGATTTTATGTGCGGCTCCGTGCAGATCTCTTTAGAACTGCCAGCAAGAATTAATGTTGGGTAGCTCCTTAAACTGACGGTCCATGAAAATCAAGCCGCCAGGAATTCCCTCAAAAATACCGGGGGCATGACCGACACCTGCCAGGGTATAGAAGGTAACGTCAGCCCCCTGCTGGCAGTAGTCTGCTGCCAGCTGGCGGTTGGTCTGGTAAGGAATCACATCATCTGCCCAGGAGGAAGCAATCAGAATAGGTACCTGAGGGTGCCGCCCCTGCTGACCCAGATTATTTTGAGCTACGATGTGTGCGATTTGTGGATCGGTCATCATCTCTTGAGCTAAGGTCTGGCCGCTGGCAGTTAGGATGCGGGTGTTCTTAAAACCGAAGGTGGTGATAGCCTCACCCGTGCACTGGTGACGTACAGCCTCCAGGGCAGCCTGCCCCTCGGCTGAGAGCTTATCACTCAGGTCAAGACCGTAGCTATCAGCTAAACCTGCCACACCCATGAGCGAGAAGCCGGTGTAGAGGCCACCATCGATAAAGGTGGTCACAGCCTGCAAATCGGCGGGGACGGCACCAGCATAGATGCCTTTGAGGTTAAGCTCCGGGGCGTAGCTGGCTTGGAGTTCACCAGCGGACGCCACCGCACCGCCGCCTTGGGAGTAGCCCCATAGACCAATAGGCGAGGTCCTACTCCCCAGACCAAGGTCGGTTGCGGTAGCTGCCCGGGCAGCATCTAGCACAGCATTTCCCTGGTCAACACGGTTGAGGTAGCTGTGGGTGCCCTCAGTACCCAGGCCGATGTAGTCAGTGACTACTACGTTGTAGCCTGCATTCAAGAGGGCAGTAATGACCAGGCTTTCATATTCACTACCTGCACCAAACTGGTTGGAGGGGGCACAAGAGTCCCCAATCCCTTGCGTGCCGGGAGCTAGGGCAATAATAGGACGCTCGCCGGGCCCGCCCCACGGCTTGGTGGTGGTGAGTGCGGTGCCAGTGACGGCCACGGGGTTCCCCTGGTGGTCAGTGGATTTATACATAATCCGTTGGGCCTGAGCCACAGGGTGGGCGATGATGTTATTGGCATCGACCTTAAAGCTAAATGTTTCCTTTTTAATGAGGGCGCCGTTAGCTGTGGGCAGGTGCGCAGGAGCGTCGTAGAACGTCTCGTTCACCAGGGTTTCAGGTGCTGCCTTATAGATATCTGCGGGGTTGTTGCCTCTGTCAGTGAGGGCTTCCTGAATGAGCACTTCTGCTTCTTGTACAGCCTGACTGTTTTCAGTCAGGGGCGCGGTTTCATTGGCTGTGGCCGGGGCCATGCTAAGAGACAGCAGGGCCGTCAGCGAGAGGGCAGCTGCCCGGTGCTTACTGATATTTTTGTTCCTGGGCGCAGCGTGACGCGGTATGTATTGAGCCATAAGTTACCCCTCATATGCGGATTTATTCAATATTGCTCCCTCATCTTAAAGGAAGAAAGCTGCTCATTCGGGCAGATTTCTGCTCATAGTTATGGGGACAGGGTCTCAGCTTGTAGCCTTTTAATCTACGGAATATCTTGCCTACCGGTACTTAACTTTTTAGGCTGGTTTGGATACCTGCAGAAAATTCCCCAGTGCGCACCTTCTGGTACACGCGATCAAGCCGAATAACATCAAAGTTGTTAGTGCGAACAAAACGTAAGTGCTGTTCAAGCTCTGCCTGTCTACGGGCGCGACACTTGGCTCTCCCGAATGGGTCATCCCATTGAAACCCCATCATTCGTTTCTTTCTATGCGACCTAGTAGGGAAATATTCAAGGGTTGTATCTTCTAGTGATTCAACCTACTACTGTTCAGGCTAGTATGGATGTCATACAATGAATACATGACTACAACAACCATATCGGACAGCGTACTTACCATCCGAGTCCCATCATCTCTTAAAGAGCGACTAGCCAACTTAGCAGCCGCATCTGACCGTTCTGTTGCTTACTGTGCACGCACCCTCATTGAGGAACACATCGCAGAAGCAGAATACGCTGCCGAGCTCCATGCAAAAGTAAAAGCAATCAAAAGCGGGGAACGTCGTGCTTACACAGTTGAAGAAGCACGGAAAGAACTAGGACTCTAATTTATGTCAGCCTCCTCTTGGGGCCTTATCTATGACAAGGACTGCATCAAAGCACTCAAAAAGCTAGATAAACCAACCCGGCGTAGAATCATGGACGCGCTCGATTGGCTTGCATCATCACCAACTCCACAAGCCCACTGCAAAGCGCTTACCGGGGAATTTACCGGCCTTTGGAGATACCGTATAGGTAACTACAGGGTCATCCTCGACCTTGACCAAGGTGAGCTCATCATCATTGCTCTTAACGCCGGTCATCGTTCTAAAATTTATCGATAAGTCCAGGTACTCACAGCACCAGTTGCACCTACAGAAAATCTAATCTGTAGAAAGGTCATCATGTGAGTACCTGGACTTCTTACATTGCAAGTTTTAATAATTGGCTCCTTGCAGCAGGGCGCCAACCCTCAACCATCATTACCCGTCGTCGTTGGCTTGAACTTCTAGCCGGCAGCTACCCCGAGCATACACCACCCACCAGTTACGCCACTGGTTCGCAACCACCACCTACGCCAGCTGTAAGGATATTCGCGCTGTTCAAGAGCTTCTAGGACACAATGAAGGGGAAAAGAAAATCGCCCCTGTGGAACTTATTCCAACAGGGACGACTTATCACATGGTTGCGGGGGCAGGATTTGAACCTGCGGCCTCCGGATTACAAGACCCAATCTACAGCCAAGTCTTGAAAACAACCTTTCTTCTCAAAAAATTGTACGCCATCGGTGCCCTCAAAGTCGAGGGGCAATAAGGTTCATCAGCTGCCTACGTTCGAATCATTCAAAAGGACATAATCGATGGTCACTATCTACGGTTTCTCAAAAACCACCAAAATCCCAATCATCACCCTACAATCCTCAGATAAACAGCAGGAAATCAACGACAAAATCGAACACATTGAGATCTACTACCCTGAACTCACAATAGAAGTCAGGTACTAGAACATGGACACCACGTTTCTTTTAGCACTACTCATCACTATTGCCGCCCTCTCTCTAATCGGCCTATTCTTCATCACTTACAGCTCCCTTTCAAGGTAAATACTCATGACTACAGTCAATCTCTACACAACTCCCGACTGCCACCAGTGCAGGCTAACCCAGCGCAAGCTCACCGAGCGCAACATCAGCTACCGACTTATCAAGCTGGAAAATGAACCAACCATAGCCCAGAAGTTCAAAGCCCGCGGGCTGCTCCAGGCCCCTATCGTTGAAGTCCCCGGTGAAGAAACCCAGATATGGAGCGGCTACCGACCTGACCTAATTGACCAGCTGGCGGCAAGGCAGGTACACCATGCGTAGTAACTTTATTCGGAACGAACTGGCAATCTACTGGCTGACTCTCGCAGCCTGTCTCAATGGTGCTTACTTTGGCGGCAAATATGGCTTTCCTGGGCTGGTTGACCGTGCGGACGCCGCCATTCTGGGCTTACTGATTGGGGCCTTAGTAGCCCTCATTCTCTACGGCCTTATCTGCCTGGTTGTCGACAGCCCTCGTAGGTAGATTCATGCACAAAATACCCATGCCGAATAACGGACGCGATTTAGCCAGGTTACTCGAAGACAACGGTTTTAGGGTGGAGTTAAAACAAGGCGGGCATTACCGGGCCACTCACCCAAAGTTTCCCGATAAGCCCGCCGTCAGGTTCGCTTCTACCCCCTCAGATGGGCGCTGGGCGTCAAATACTATCGCCTGGATCAAGCGGACTTACCGCCTGACGCTCAGAAACGATTAACCCGCCCAGAATATGCGGATAACCATAGTCACACCTTAGTACAGCTACTAGGAGAACTATGGAAAACGCAACCTCTTGGGCACCGACAATCCAGGCATTCATGCAATGGCTACTAGCCGCTGGGCGACAACCGTCAACTGTCTACACCAGAACCCGGTGGCTCAGTCTGCTATCCCAGGCCTACCCACAAGCTACGCCTGCCACCATCACTACAGGGCAGCTCCAAGAATGGCTTTCAAACCCGAGATGGAAACCAGCGACCAAAAAGAATGCACTGGGAACAGTACGAAGATTCTTCTACTACTTGGAAATAACGGGAACCCGGCCTGAGAACCCGGCGCGGCTTCTTCTATCGGTCAAAGTCCCCCGAGGTAAAGCACGGCCAATACCGGCAGCGGCACTTCAGCAAGGTCTGGATAACACCCAATGTTCAGAGGATATTTTCATGCTACTACTCGCAGCCTATGCAGGGCTAAGACGCTTTGAAATAGCCAAGCTCCACACCCAGGACTACAGGGAGGGCTGGATAACGGTGCAAGGTAAAGGGCTGGTGACCCGTTCGATACCAGCTCACCCGGTACTACTGCCCTACCTAGAGATGAAGACCCAGGGCTATTACTTCCCAGGTCGGTTTACCGGACACAGGCACCCTGACTACATCGGCAAACGCATCAGCGCCCTGCTAGGAGACGGTTTTACTACCCACCAGCTCAGGCACTGGTTCGCTACCACCACATATGCCAGGTGCAAAGACATCAGAGCTGTCCAGGAGCTATTAGGCCATGCAGATATTTCAACCACCCAAACCTATATCGGCCTTGACGATGCAGCTCTCACTCAGGCTATCCAGGCCCTCACCGACTTACCGGCAGCACCTCAGCTGACCGGCAAGACCCAACGATAATAACCATTGAACCAGGAGAACAAACATGGCTATCCCTACCGTCTTTACGATTGACTTCAAGTGCGGTCATACCGAAGAGAGAGACCTCTCAGATAAGGCAGCTGGCAGGCGTAAAGGGTTTGCCTCGTGGCTAGCATCCCAGGACTGCACAGAGTGCTTCAAGAAAAAGGGCTCCCAGGAGTTCAAGGAACAGCTCTATCAGCAGGCCGTGGATAATCAGGCACGCCTTGAATTGCCAGAGCTTGAGGGCACCCCCAAGCAGGTGCCTTGGGCTACGACTGTGCGAGATGAGCTACTGATGGGTGCTTTTGAAGAACTGGTCAGAGGCGAAGACGCCGCATTGAGCGAGGAAGAGTTCGAGGAACAGTACCTTGTCCCTGCCCGAGCTATCGTCACTGCCCGCTGGTGGATTGATTACCGAGATACAGAGACCAAGGATCTACTGGAGTGTCTGACAACCGCTCTTGATGATGGCGCAGAGGTCAACGAGAACCCGTTCTAGGCCCTGCTGTAGATAAGAGGTGAACTGCCCTCTGGCAAGTAGCCAGGGGGCTCTTCTATTCTCTAGGTGAATTTGTGTGTTGAGTAGCCCGCCGTTTGCTGGTGTCCGGTGCATATATCAGTAAGGAGTCTGCTCAGCTTCTGCGAGTATCTGTTCAAGGGGATTTTGCAATCTCTTGCAGTGCTGGGCAGGCTCCTTACCATGTCATGACATAAAATCATTTCACATCACATCATGTGATAGGAAGGAGTCTGGCACCTATGTCAGCTCACACAAAAACCGCCACCGCGCTACTGGCGGCAGGAATCGCTGTTACTGGCCTATCCTCCACCGCAGCAATGGCAGAAGAAACCACCGCAGAACCTACCGCCGCCGCCAGCTCAGTATCCCCCGCCGCTAAGGAAACTGCCCTTGCAGGTGAAATTCCTGTAGAGACCGTGCCGACTGAGGAAGCAACTGAAGATGACACCATCGCCCCGATTGAGGTTGTCCCGATTGACCCACCCAGCGACCCGGTTGAGCCTGAGCCGACCCCGGCCCCCTCAGATTCGGCTGAACCTGTAGCCCCAACAAACCCCACCACTCCGGCTGAGCCTGCTGACCCCTCACTACCGGTTAAGCCCATCGAAACTGAATCACCGGCTCCCTCACCGACCCCTGTGCCGGTTGAGACCGTAAACCCGGACGCCCCGGCACCGAGCCCCGAACCCAGTGAGACTGCATCACCGGTGGCCACCGATACCCCTGTAGCAGAACCGACCACCCCGGCAACCAATGAGCAGACCCCTGCCCCGGTAGCCGAGGTAGTAGCACCGCCGCAGATTGATGAAGAGCAGAACATCGTACTGACCGGCACCGTCACCGAGCAGAGCACCGATGAAACCACCGGCGCATCCACCATCGTTACCCAGCAGACCACCGCAGAGGGCCACCAGGTAACAACCGAGTATGTCACCAACCCGGCAGCCGGGCAGACTACCGTGCGCCAGACCGTCACCGATGCGGCAACTGGCAAGCAGACCACCACCGAGCGCACCGTCCCGGCGACCACCTTTAAGGCAGGTGGCGCAGCCTCAATCACCGCAGCGCAGCACGCCCAGACACCTGCTGAGAACACCAGCAACACCAAGGCTGTAGCAGGATGGTTCACCAGCTTGCTAGCTCTCGCGCTGGGGGCTGGTGCTATCTTCCAGTACCGCCGTGCTAAGAAGTCTGCCTAAACGCACGTTGAGCTTGTAGCTCATGAACCCCTGTGGGGCCTGCACCTGGTGCAGGCCCCACAGTTCTATTAAGGAGAACCCAATGGCCAAGACCATGACCAGGTTACTTGCAGCTGGGTCTGCTCTTTCAGCTCTAGGGGCGGCATCGCTTTTTATGGCCTCAACATCTGGGAGCCAGGTGGCGGCCCCTGCACCGTCCGAAACTGTCCATTCAGCGCCAGCGCCTCAGCAGAGTTTTATGGACGTGACGTGTCAGCCGCCTGCTGAGATAGGCCCGCTACCGCAGCTATCCCCCATGAGCTGGTGGGCACCATCTATCAACGCCGGAGCATCCTTTAATCCCAGTACCACGCTACCTACATCTGCTACCACCAATGACGGAATTATCTATAGCCATTCAGAGGAAATTGGATCTTCGCAGGGTGTCTCTTTACTTGTGGGCCATGTTGATTTTGAACCGGGAGCTATCAGCAAGAACGGCGGCGAGCTAACAGCCTGGGGGCAGCTGCATGAACTATCGGAGTGCGACCTAGTTTTTACAGCTGATGAGAACGGCAACGTGGTGGCCTCCCAGCTGACGAGTCTCTATACGGCACCACAGTTTGATGAGGCCCTGGAGCAAAAGGCGGCAGCTGACCCAAGCAATGAGGAACTTCAGAGCCAGTTGCAGCAACAACGCGAGGTGCAAGCGCGAGTGTTCCGGTCGACTGGCTCTTACACCATCACGCTTTTGACCTGTTCGGGGCCGTCTGTTGCAGATGTTGGTGGGGATTTTCAGTTCCGTTACAGCGACAATCTAATCGTCGAGACCACGCCAATTGATTGGGGCTAACAATGAGGTAAGAGGCCCTAGAGGATTATTCAAAAGTCTAAAAGAAAAGAAGAGTAGGCTCCGCGCATAGCGGAGCCTACCAAAAACTATTTTTTCTGAAGCTTCAGCAACAGAAACTGCCAAATCAGTAAAAGAATACTGAGCACGATAACTAGCAGTGATATATAGTGCCAAGCAACTATCCATAGGGGAGTTGAATGATAAGGTTCACCTGAAGCTTCCCAGATTCGATATTCGATACCAGCAGCTACAAGTGAAGCTAACAACGATACAGCACCAATCACAGCGGACCAAGTCGGTTTCCGATGTCTATTCTGTACGCGTTTGTTCATGTGCTTTACCAATTACAGTGGTGGTGGATAACACCGTTCCACCAGTGTGGCTTATCACTCCGAAAACGTTCGAGGTTATAAGCACCTGTCCACGGCAGGCCGTATGTACTAGCAGCGACATGGCACTCGTACTGATGACGCAACGTTGCTTTGTTTGTAATTGTAGGGAAACGACTGGTCCATTCCGCCCACCCCTGATTTCGCATAATTCCCTGTCCTGCGAGGTATCCGCCAACACCTCCGCCACCGCTCATGACCAAG
Source organism: Rothia sp. 88186D007BW (assembly GCF_053544215.1). NCBI lineage: Bacteria > Bacillati > Actinomycetota > Actinomycetes > Micrococcales > Micrococcaceae > Rothia > Rothia sp. 88186D007BW. Next base: position 113,496 of record NZ_JBPPTR010000006.1, read on the forward strand.
GCGCCCCAAACAGTGACTGAGCCGTTGTATCGGACATCTCCCTCATACCAGTCACGAGAGAAACCGGTAAATAGGTTTTTACCCCAAAATGGGTCAGCAGTAACAGGATAATCCACACCAGGAGTATCATGCTCAATAACCTGAACTAGCGAAGAGCCTCTAATCTCATACCGGGTAGGTACATCTGTACCGTTAGCGTCCTTAGCCCAAGGAGCCGCTACACCCGCTACAAAATTTCCTTCAGCATCCCGCACCAGGACCATTCCGTCTTCAAGAAGCTCAAGACTAGCATCATCCGGTAGCTCCAAATTATAGGTATATTCCTGTGGGGCAGAAGCCTCTTCAATAGTTGTTACCATTTGCACAGAGCCGTCCTCATAGGGCAAGACGGAAGTAGATGATGAGTTGTTATGTTCAAAGGCGATTTCTCCGAACTCTCCGCTCTTTGCTGTAGAGGTTTCTTCACTGTCGGGAAGAAAAATCCCTATTTTAGTTTCACTCTCGGCTCCCAAGACAATAGGCTCGATAGCGTCTTTGGGAATCTCAGCTGAACTTTCTTGACCGACCGCCACGAACGCAGACGCAGTTTCTTCAAGCTCATCAATTGTAAGTGCCTGCTCGGCAAGCACATCTAGCCTATATTCCACTGAGCTACTTTGACTCGTCGGAACTGAATTCTGGGCTGAAGCAGGTGTAAGACCAAGCCCGCCAACTAACACCGCGCTAACTGCACAAATGCTGAAAGCGGCACGGGGGGATGCAGGGGACATCTTTGTCTCTTTTCTCTTGTGTACCAGGCTCCCTCATGAGGCTGGTGATAAATAGTCTATAGCCTGTATTTAGAAAAAACGAGAGCTATTTCACTCATGTCGCTAAGAGGCTTACTCAGAAGACCGCCCAGGGCGTCCTTAGGAGTTCTCCAACTGGGCAAGATATTCAGATAGTTGTTCCTTCTGAATGATTCTTTTTACCCATCGACTGGCACCAAACCAACCCGCAGATTATCCGTATACGGAAACGTAAACGTCTGCCCAACACCAGAATCCCCCACAAAAGCACCCGAGCACGTCAGCAACCACACCAGCTCATCCGTCCCATACTTGGCCCACTCATCCGGCGTCACCTCAGCAGAGCCCCACAGACCCGCATCAGTCTCAGTCAGACCCTGCTCAATCGTGTCAATGATAACTACCTGGTACTCACGGGTAACACCTGCCTCATCCGTGATATACACATGCGCGCACCTATCAACGTAATGCAACAGACCCCACCCAGAGAGCCGGTCATCAGGATAATCAAGGTTCACATGCCCAGCCAGCACACTCGCCTTACCCTTAGTACCAAGAGGCGCACTCAACGATGAGAGCAACCCACCAGGAGCTGAGGGAATACCAGCTGAAAACAAGCCAGTCGAAAAATACCCCCTCGCTACACCACCAGCACCATCAGACAGGGACGGCACCACCCACGAACCGGGCTCAGGGACCACCTCACCCAGCGCCTCACCAGTGCACTGCACAGGGGTAGGCGTCAGATTCTTCACCTGCGGAGCCCCCAACGCACCAATCCCGGACACAGGCTCAGCCATCAGCCCATAGGCAGGCTCATAATACTCCTGGCCATCCTGCTCAAAGACTTCCCCACTGGCATCCGGGTGCCGAACCTGATACGGGGCCACCACCTGCCCATCGGTCACCTTCCAATCAGAAGAACTAGCCCCCAGCACCAAGGCACCCATAATTACAGCCACAGCAACAAGAAGTACAACCGAACAAACCAGAGTCTTCTTTACCTGCCCCATGCTCACAAGCCTCTCTACAACAAACGATTAGTTTTCATCTCGCTAATACGAGATCCACACACCACGAGACTCGGTCCAACTAATAACTGCGCCAGATGAATACCTCACCCGCACTACCCCATCAGCATCACGGGCCTCATCGACTACCGGAAAACCTAGACGAGAAGCACCACCAGCAGCAAGGTACAACTGATGAATAGCACCACGCTGATTCACCATACGTGCACCTGTCTTCTCAGACCATAGTATGATTGCTCGATACCCCGTCGACGGGTGATAAAACTCCTGAGCAGCCCCATAAGCATAGGCATATTCATCCGTAGCCGGATAGCCTAGATACCCGAGTTCCCACCGTTCGCTTTGATAACGGTTCCCAATAGCAGTACCCCACTTAATAGAATGAGCACCAGTACGTTCGTGCCAATAAATAGCCCACTTATTGGAGAAGTTCTGGACTGCACCGCCAAAGACCGAGGCAAACTCATTCTGAGTAGGTTGCCCAAAATGGGAGGCACCACCATAACGGTGATAGTAATTCCCGATAGCTCCTACCAACCTAAAGGCATCAGCAGCTAGAGAAGAAGAACGCAACCAATTAGCAAAACGCTTACCCAATGCAGTATGTCCAGCATCAGATAGATGAACAGCATCATTGAGTAAATGCTCCAAGCCGTAGTCACTTACCCAATACCGACACGGCACCACCGAAACCCCAACAGAAGCACCAGCAGAAGCAAGCGCCGCAGAAAGTTCGGCCCGATTCCGTTGCTCATTAATTCGACGACCCAAAACCTCTGACAACAAGATACGAGCACCAGGATACAACCGCCGTAAGGTGGCGATGATCTCCAGATAGTACTGGGAAACTTGATGATAGTTCAGACCTACCCAAAGATCATTACCAGAACCGCCCAGATAAATTAACCCAGGCGAACCTACAGGAAGCGCGAACGCATTACCAACTACACCCTGATGGAAAGATGGGAAGAACCATTTAGAAGCCACCGCACCTACAGCTCCATAAGAATAATGAACAGGCGTGTATCCTACGGACCTCAGCCCTTGGCTAATCCATGAAGGATCATTATCTTGTAAAACACCGGCAACTGTACCTCCCAGATTGGCCTGGGAATCAGCAATCACCAGGGCGTCCTTGGGTCCAAGCACAAAATCAGTCCGACGCAAATAGTTCTGTGCACCGGTTCGGGCAAAAGTACCATATGGGAAAAAAGAAGTGCCGCTTGAAGTATTCCAATAGGCTAAACCACCTGAGAACTGCTGATACGCTGCAACGTCGCTCAGACCTTGCTCAGCATTTTTAGGAAACCCAACGCTCTGCTTATTCGCAGCCCAAGTATGTCCAATTCCCCCGTTAAGGTAGATAGGTTGCACCCCAATAGTGTTTTCCCATTCCAAAGAGAAACGGGCCCCTGTACGAGGGTGATATGTTGTGAGGCTCCATCCGTTGATTCCGCGTGAATTCACATAAACATTTGAAGTCGGATATCCGTATTTTTCAACGCCACCGTTCGAATGGAAAAAGTCAAAAATTCCACCATGTCGTACCCACCAAGCACCCGTGGAAGGATGCCAATAAGCGCGGCCCCCGCTGAATACCTGATAAGCACCTCCATAAGCAGAAGCACTCTCAGTAGCTAATGGTTCGCCTAACTCTGATCGCATCTGTACATTAGACCGATATGCAGCCCCGATAGCACCAAAAAGTAGACTTTCAGAAGAGAAAGCTGATGTTGAGCTGAGCGTCAAAATACCAGCTGCGACAGTACCAGCAAGAGCTCTTCGGCGTGAGCACACAGTAACAGTGGAGGGTTTAGAAGATTGAGAAATATTCATGAGGTTGTTTCGCCCCCAAGACGTCAAAAGTTGAATCAAATAAGGTTGCCGGAAAGGTTAATTAACGAAGAGGCGGTAGATTGAGAGTCGCTCGATTCTCTACCTACCGCCTCATCATTCAATGCGCACGAGATACAGGGAAAATTATTGGTTGGACTATTTACTTACCTGGTATCTCTAGCTCGGGGTGTTATTAGCTGTTCTTCTTACGAGCACCAGCTACAAGAGCCCAGGTCCCCAGGCCGATCAGACCCGTCAGTAGCACACCGCCCCCTGCCAGAAGAACGTTCACAGGAATACCTGCGACAGTAGCCTCACCACCGGCCTTAGCGCCCTCACCCTTGACCACAGCAGGAGTGCTAGGAGTGGTCACATCAGGAGTGCCGGGGTTCTCAGGGGTAACAGGAACAACCGGTTCAGGGGTGAAAGTCTTCACGGTGTTAGAGGTCAGCTCTTCACCGTTGTAGTTCTCCACAAAAGTGTTCTCGACCTCGCCGGTGCCGATACGCTCGACCTGCATGTAGACGCTAAAGCCCTGCTCAGTTGCACGGTTTGCCTCTGAAGACATCAGCTCAAGGAATGCATCAGTTGCCTCGTAGGTGACAACACCGTTCTCTACCTTCTGGGTGAAGTAACGGGTAATGTCCTCACCGGCATCGACCTTAGCGCCGTTCTCATCAACGAATGAGTGCTGAGAAAGAACCTTGAAGTTACCCTCGTAGGCGTCCTTTGACTCGTCCCAGTCATCAACAATTGACCAGGACTCGGTAGCACCAGCGCGGTCGGCAGGCAGAGTTGAAGAGTTCAGCTCGTAGTTAAAGACGGTGTTCAGAGCAATTTCAGTGCCGTCAATCGAGTCCCCATCCCCAACGTTGATAACAACGTCCTTGGTGGGGTTGATTTCCTTGAGCTTGTTCGCAACTGTTTCGGTCTGGGTGCGGTGATCGTTAGTGACCTGCCATGCGGTGTTGAGAATGTCCCCATCGGCGTTAGCGGTCACGGTGTAGGGCAGTACGTGGATGTACTTGTAGCCCATCGGCAGAACAACCTTGCCTTCGCCATCGGTCTTCATCATGGAAGAGATGCCTACAGCGCCGCCGTTGGTGAAGCCCTCGACCTCACCGTTGGTGATGGTGTAGGAATCGGTGACGTCCTTTGCAGAATCAAGCTTCACAGCAGCTGATACTGCCTCGGGGGTGGAGGTGTCGGTATCGCCGGGCACCTGGTAGACACGTACCTGGGAGGCGTCGATCTGGCCGTAGCGCTCATCGAAGTCATCGACCATGCCTGAGACCTTGATGGTGTCGGCGGTGTTTTCCAGGTTGGTGGTATCCTCAACCAGCTTGTAGGAGATAACATCCCCTACAGTCACAGCCTTACCGTCGATGTTGGAGCCATCGGTAGCTGAGGTATCAACCTTAGACGGGGCGATAACAGGGACGTAGTTACGGACGACCTTGGTGAGGGTCTTATCCTCGTTGGTCAGCTGGGTTGCCTGGTTGGTGAACTCGCCGGGGGTGGCGTCCTGCTTCACATGACCAAGCAGGGTAATGGTGTAGTCCTTGCCGACCAGTTCGGCAGGGTTCTTGGCCAAGATGGTGACTTCGCCGGTTTCCAGGTTCCATTCATCGGTGAACTGGTCAGAAGAAACGGTGTTGCCTTCTGAATCAACGACGGTGAACTCGCCGGTCGGGGCCCACTTGGTCTCATCGTAGTTATCGTACTTGCCCAGCTTGGTCACTTCGCTGGTGGTATCTGCCAGGTCAGCAGCTGAGAGAGTTAGCGGGTAGTTCAGTTCCTGGCCGGGTAGTACACGGGTGTTATCGACCTCTACACCCTCTGAGTTAACCACGGTCTTGTCGGGGTTAATCTTGGGCTCGTAGTAGGTCTTATCAGCGGTGAACTGAAGTTCGTCGTTGACGATAGCAAAACCGGAGTCGATGAGGGTATCTGCGATGCCATCAAAGAGGCTGGTCTGGTTCACGTGCAGGGTGTAGCTGGTGTTCAGCTTCAGCGAGCCAGGATCCTTAGCGGTAGCAAGAATCTGGTGCCCTGCCTTGCCGTTGTGGACGCCGTCCTCGGAGGTGATGGTGAACTGGTCAGTGACGTTGTTACCCTCTGCATCGGTTACGGCTACTTCGTTCATGTTCACGGAGACAGGCATGCGGCCGTCCTCGGTGAAGTAGATGTGGTCGCCCAGGATGAATGACTCAGGTGCCTGGTAGCCGGTGGCGTAAGAGATGGTCTGAGTGGTAGTCTCGCCAGCAATGACCTTCTTACCCTCGTCCTTAGCAACCTTTTCGACAACAGGGATGGGTGCAGAAAGGTCAGTAAGCTGATATGTTCCTACAGGAGCCGGAACAGTCACAGGCTCAGGGGCTGGGGCATCAATTTGGTTGTAGTCAGGTTCAGTAGGAGGCACAGGCTTAGGGTTATTTGCTGGTGAGCAATCAGCAACAGCTGCACGCCATAGGTCACCAGTTAGACCGTCCATCGTCTCGGCAGAGAAGTAATCCTTACCCAGTTCAGGATTCTCAGCCCCAGAGAGTTTACCAATAGCGTCTAGGGCCAGCTGCAAGGTGCCAGGTTCACGCTGGTCAAGCTGAATGATTGATAGGTAATCCTCAGCAGAACGCACGAAAACCGGGGTAATTTTAATACCCTTATCCAGAATTTCGTTGGCATAGCGCAATGCTTCATCTGCAGCTTCCTGGGAGTAACCTGGTGTACCGGTATCTTCCCAATCGCCATTATCGGAGAGGGTCTTATTTGGGGCCCCATCAGAAGAGAAAATTACGTTGGTGTAGTTTCGGCCTGAGTTGTTGATAGCGTTGAGAACGTCACGAAGCCCAGCTTCCCAGTTGGTACCCGATGAGAACCATGAGAAATCATCGTTAGTATTGCGGCGTTCGTTGGTGATAGTGTCAAGCACTGCGTTAGCAGCCGCAAGACCCTCTGGGGTAGAAATATTAAAGTTCTGGGTTGCTAGATCAGGAGTCCAAGAGTCGTAGTCCGGCTTTCCCACACCACCGATGTTGCCGTAAATATAGAGATCAACGGTTGTGCCAGGTAGCTTTGACATTTTCTGCAAGAAAGCTCGCTGAGCTTCAACCTGAGTTGCCAAATCTCCTGCCGAGAATGACCAGGTCACATCAATAACCACGGCTAGATTCTGAGGACGACACTGCGCTAAGAACTCTTCTGTATTAACGTCTCCATTATTCTCCAATGCCTCAATGAGCTTCTGATAAGCGGCAGCCTTAGCTTCATATGCCGCTAAATCTTGCTTGTACTTAGATACCTTGGCATCATATTCATCCTTGAGTGCGGCGTTATGGGTATCGTTTTCAGCCTTGAGTGACTCCCACTCTTCCAGAGCCTTTTTGTGGTCAGCTTCAGCCTGAGCCTTAGCAGCCGAATACTCAGTAATCAATGCCTGGAGCGCAGCAGCCTGACTCTGGTGGTCAGCAGAAATAGATGAAAGTGCTGAGTCAATTTCAGCGGTAGAGCCAACGGAGATCTTCTTAATTTCATCTTCATTGACGGTAATACCAGCTGACCGAGCTTCTTCTACTGCTTTGAGCAGGGCGCTGTTATCAACCACAACGCTACGAGTCGTGGATTCTGCCTCAGAAGCGCTGATAACAGAACCGAATGATCCAGTATCGACAGCATTCGATGCAGGCATTGAAGCAAAAATGGATGAGGCAACAAGACCAGTTGCAACTACCGCGCCAGACTTGCTGGCTACTACCTTAAAGGTTGCTCGTGACACGTCTTAGGTGTCCTTTCTTCAGATGTGTGAATCGAGTGATTCGCGTGGTGTTTTTCGCCCACCCCACGTATAGAGATCCCAGATATCTGGGCTCGTCTATAGTGCGAGGCGGTATTTCCATCGCAGGACTCCCTTAGCCCACTTCTAGGTGAAATCGGGGAACTGCGGAGGTCTAAATTAATGGGACATTTGCCCGATGAACGGCTCCATATCAGGGGAATTAACGCTGGACAGAAAAGATAATGCAGTAACTTCGTTGATGATGCTCATGCGATTCTCTCCAAAAAGTGGTGTATGTGAGTGTGAGGGAAGAGTGCCAGGTGAAGAGCTGTGGCAATACGTTCGTGGGGGGGATATTGCCACAAGCTCTCTCACTCTGATTTCACCTTTAGAGGATTTGGATATATCCATCTGGAAGTGCTGGCGGGAGTGGCTTCCTTCCACAGAGTTTCACCCCCGCCAACACTTCAATTATATATAAGAAAGTGCGTTAGTTATTATTTTCCGAAACTTTTGGACATAAAAAGAGGAGCTCCAGGTCAAAGGCAGTTTTTAGGGCGACACGAAGAGTTTCACATCAGAGGCCAGGAAGAGATTGGCCTGCTCAATGGCTTCTACCAGCTCCGCATCTGTCCGACCGGCTAAAAATTTCTGGCGATTCAAGCCAAAGGCTTCTTCAAAGTAGAGATTCCCTGTTGCCACCAGCGCAGGTAGCGGTGAGGTTTTTAGGTATGCAGCTAGTTCTAAGATGCGATAGATCGGTAGTGTTCCGTCACTGACCTGCTGGGAGAAGTTGGAGGGTTTCATCTCTAGGTGCTGGGCCAGCTCTTTTTGGGTTACTGCGCGTCGGTTCATATCTAACCAGCGTTTAAGTTGCGCCTCCGGAGGGGCAAAGCCTGCCCCTGCCTGTGCTTTACCTTCTCGCACGAAGCGTTGATGCAGCAGTTCCAGGGCTGAGTAAAGGGGTACGGCATCAACTAGGGTGAGCTGGTTTTGATTGAGTGATTCATAATCATCAAAGCCGCCCAGCTCCCCTACCGGGTTGTGACCGTATGCCCTGGCGATGGCGATAACCGTCTTGGGTGTAACACGGTTGCCGCTTCGCTGTTCTGAGATGGTAGAGAGGCTTAGGTCTGCCTTGGTGCAGATGTCCAGGAGGGTAGCATCTGGCGCGATGCCCTCTATCCACCGGGTGAACGCTGGTGATGCAATATTCACTGGGTGCTTCCTTGCAGATTGTCGGAGGTCTACCCTGATTTTACGGTATGTGCTTTCACTGCCTTTCGAGGCTGGGTGAGGGCTGATCAAAAAAATTATTCATATCATTTCATATCACATGGTTGCATATCATATTAGTTAGGGGTTAGACTGTAGGCATGATCTTACTTATCGGAAACCATAAAGGAGGGGTGGGCAAGTCCACCCTGACCGTCAACCTAGCCACCACCCTCCAGCAGCAGGGCAAGAGCATCACCATTGTCGAGGCTGACCCCTCCATCCGCACTGCCTCGCGTTGGGCAGATGATAGGGATGAACTTGGGCACGGTTCTATCATGACCCTCCGCAAAGAGGGCCGCCTGGGAGCAACCTTGCGGGAACTCAACGAGAGCTACGATGTGGTTCTTGTCGATACGGCAGGTAAGGACTCCAAGGAATTGCGTTCAGCAATGGTGGTTGCAGACCTCATGCTTATCCCCACTCGCCCAGCCCAGGCCGACCTGGATGCAACGGTTGACTTAATGCAGATGGTCGATGAAGCCCAGGATATGAACCCCAGTCTCATTCCTTTCATCGTCATTTCGCAGGCATCCACCCACGTGATGAGCTCTGAGGCACAGGAGTCTAAGGAGTACCTGGCCCAGGCAGCACCGCAGGCAACCCTGGCTGATGTGGTGGTTCATCACCGCAAGGCGTATCAGGCTGCATTAGCTGAGGGCAAGGCTGTTACCGAGGGTACTGATTCAAAGGCCAAGGCTGAGATTCAGTTACTTACCCAAGAAATTCTCACACTGACCGAAGGACGATAATGGCATCTACTTTTCGCCAGCGGCCCACCTCAAAAAATGAGGATGCCTTTATTGAGGCAGCAGAGGCACCGCGCAGCAGCATATCCGAGCCCGAGCAGGGCGCGGATAAGTCCGCAGATTCACCGGAGGCCCGTCTTGAAAAGCGGGCGGCAGGACGCAAGTACGGTATCTACACCCTCAGAGGCACTGAGTCTCAGGCTGAGTTACTGAAATATGCGGCCAAGCAGAAGGGTATGAGCCAAAACGAGCTGATTAGCCATTACCTCTTTGAGGCTATCGAGTTTGAGTTTGGTGCGGACGTCCCCATCAAGTAATCACATCATGTCACATCACATGATTCTGAATATCTGGAGAACCCCATGAACAATCAAATTTCCCTCACCATCACCGGCAACCTCACCCGCGACCCCGACCTGCGATTCTTCAAAGAAGGGGCAGCAGTGGTCTACATGACCGTTGCCCACACCCCGCGAGTCTGGTCAGCGGCAGAAAAAGACTACGTTGCTGGCGTCACCACCTACATGGAGGTCGAAGTACGCTCCAAGGGTAGCGAGCGTCAGAATGACTACGTTCAGCGCATCAGCGAAGAACTACAAAAGGGCGACCGCGTGATGGCCACTGGCATGCTTGTGACCAAGGAACGCAAGCGCGACGGCGAAACAATTCGCTCCCTGAGCCTAATCGCTGATGAGGTAGCAGTCTCAAACCGTTTCGTCTCTATCACCATCAACCGCAAGCCCAAGCCCACACCAAGCGCACCGGAAGAAGCAGCCTGGACTGCCGCGCCCGTACCCGCTTCCCCCGACTCGCAGCGCCCGCCCCTTGCAGGCTGGGACAGCTAGCTAGCACCACATTCTCACCCAGGAGGCTAAGATGAGCCAGATTTACTACACCGTTCCAAACCACCCCCAGCAGCAGGTACCGCAGGCCCCGATGCCTGCACCGATTCCGCAGCAGTATTACTACCAGCAGCCCATGATGGCACCTGCACCGCGCAAGCAGAATCCTGTAGCTGGTTTCTTCCGTGGTGTCGGAAACGTGTTCCGCTGGCTCCTCTTAGCCTTCCACCACACCGCAGTGGCCCTGAGCTGGATATACATCCTCATCCCATTCCTGGGCTGGAACCGCTACAGCCGCATCCTGCTGGGCTACATTGGACTGACTTTCTTCTCAGTGTCCACCATCCTGTTTATCTACAACCTGCGCAGTGGCAACCTCACGGTTCCGCAGACCTACTAGCTAACCCCTACCAGCCCAGTTTCGTAAATCAATAACTTTCTATTAAACGTATCTTTCCACGATTAAAGTAGGTGGCATCTATCAGCTATCTACATGGAGTACATCGTGGCGAAAAAACACGGCCTCATTGAGGGCCAGCTCGATATTTTCGAGTTCCTATTCTCAAACCCCCAGGAGGTTCAAGATGAGCAACTACGCAACAATAGCCAGGCAGAACTGGCAGACCCTAGCGCCGAGCACCTACGCCCAGATGCAGCAGGAAATGAACCTGGACGAGCACTTTCAGCAGATTCAGGAACAAGCCGAAGTGATGGTTCAGAATCTGATGTTCCAGTACGCGGGCCAGGATTCCCCGAACGAGGGCTACCTACAGAAGGTGGGCCGTTTGGAAGCGGCCAAGAAGCGGGCGGAGGAAACAGTGCGTCAGGAGCTTTTGACTCCCCCGCAGGAGCTGTGGGAGCAGGAGGTGCCTCAGCCGATGAGCGAGTGGGAGATTCAGAGCGAGATGCTGTGGAACGACCAGTACCTGCGCGATTTGAAGACCAGTATCAACAGCCAGTACCTGAGCTCGGAGGAACCGCAGGACATCGAAATCCGCTCAGCGAACCTGGCCTACCAGGAGAAGGCAGCTCCCTACCTGGAGAGGCAGCAGGAGCTTCAGCAGATGCTCGAATCCTTGAAGAACAATCAGTAGAGCAAGCTACGGTGAGCAGCCCAAGTGGGGCTCTCACCGTAGCCGAGCGCTACCGCCGCAACGTCGCAGCACTAGAGACTCTACAGACCCTACAAGGGGGCGATAGGGCTGCAACCAATGAAGAGAAGCAGCTACTCGCCCAGTACACCGGCTGGGGCGCAGGCGGCCTATCCGAAATTTTCAACGAGGCCAACCGAGAGACCGAGCCCGAGCGTTTCGAGCTCAAAGAACTACTAGGTGAAGAGGGCTACCGGCAAGCCGCCCGAGGGGTCAACTACGCCCACTACACTGACCCAACCTACACCAATGCGGTATGGCAGGGCCTGAAAGAATACGGCTTCACCAGCGGCCAAGTCCTAGAACCTGGTAGCGGTATCGGCAACTTTATTAGCAAGGCCCCCGCTGATACCCGTGTCACCGGCATTGAGATTGACCCGACCAGCGCGGCCATCTCAGCCTACCTCTACCCCGAGGCATCCATCCGCAATGAGTCCTTTGCGGAGTCCTTTATCCCCAACGGCTATTTTGATGCCGCCATCGGGAATGTGCCCTTTTCTCAGACGGTTTTGCATGATCCGCGGCATAACGCAGCGGGTCACTCTATGCACAACCACTTCATCATCAAGTCCCTGAACCTGACCAAACCAGGGGGTATGGTCGCACTCATTACCTCAACAGGAACCCTTGATGCGGCTGGGTCTACCGCTCGTGAGGCTATGTATGCCCAGGCTGACCTAGTGGGAGCTTACCGTCTTCCTGAGCGTGCTTTTGATAATGCGGGCACCTCAGTTATGACCGACCTGCTGATTTTCCGTAAACGCATGGACGGTGAGGCCCCGCTCTCTGATGCCTGGCTCACCAGTAAGGAATACACCGCCGAGGACGGGCAGAGCTACCACCGTAACGCCTACTTTGAGGATAATCCCCAGAACTTGCTGGGTGAAAAGGTGCTGAAAACCAATCGCTTTGGTCAGATGAGCGAGACTATTACAGCTACCTCTCAGGAGCGCGAGAACCTGCCCCAGCGCCTAGCTGAAGCTATCGAAGCCGACGCTAAGGTGGCTCTTGCAGCAGGACGCGGCTACTCTACTACCCCGGCCAAGGTCTCAGAAGCCATGCCCTTGCTGTTGCCCGGTGAGCAACTTCTTGACCAGCATATTAGTCTTCAGGGCAACGATTCGTTCACTATCTACCAGGATAAAGAGCAAGTGCCCCTGCCGGTGCCCAAGACCCAGGTGCAGGAGCTAAAGGGCCTGTTGTCCTTGCGTGACCAGGCGAAGGCTCTTCTATCGGCAGAAGCTACCGATGCTGTCTCTGAGACTACGATGGACGCCGCTCGTACCCAGCTACGCGAGACCTACCTGGCACACACCGAAAAGTACGGGCCCCTGAACGGTGGCAAAATCACCTACACCGCCAGTGGTGAGACCAGCGTGCGCCGCCGCCCGGTGATGAGCATCTTCCTCAAAGACCCTGCCGGTGCCCTCGTTCTTGGTCTGGAGAACTACTCCCAGGCAACCAACACGGCGACCCCTGCTGACTTGCTCAACCGCCGCATCCTAGAGCCGCGAAAGCCTGTCACCCACGTGGATAACGCTCTGGATGCCCTGGCAGTATCGCTAGATGTTAAGGGCCAGGTTGATGTTCAGTACATGGGTGAGCTGATGAATGAGTCCCCCGAGGCTGTTGTCTCTGAGCTAGGAGACCGAATCTATGTCCTACCCAACTCCCCTGCTGAGGCACCACAATATCAGACCGCCGAAGAGTACCTATCAGGAAATGTGCGAGCCAAGCTGAAAGAAGCCCAGGCCGCCGCTGAACTCAACCCCCACTTCACCAAGCATGTTCAGGCCCTAGAAAAGGCTATCCCCGAAGATATTGCTTCAGCGGATATTACCGTCCAGCCCGGCGCTGTCTGGATTCCCGATGAAGTCCACGAGCAATTCCTGCGCGAAGAGCTAGGTGATAGGCGAGCTAACCTGCGCCGAGTACACGGCGGCATGTGGGAACTAACCAACAGCTCACGAACTGACCCCAATAACTACGGGACACCCGAGCGTACCCCGGCCCAGCTCTTCCAGGCAGCTATCGAGAAAAAGCCGATTCAGATTATCACCGACAAGCAGCTGAACCCGCAGGCCACCGCCCACGCGAATGACCAGGCCGAACGTATCGCTGACAGGTTCGCACAATGGGTATGGGAAGACCCAGAGCGTCACCAGATGCTGGCGAGAGCCTACAACGACAGGCACAATAACTATGCGCTACGGAACTATACTGAGGCTGGCAAGGCCCTGACCTTACCGGGTCTGGTCAAGACCTTTACCCCGCATGCTCACCAGCGCACTGCGATTGCGCGCATGATTAATGAACCGAGCGTTGGTCTCTTCCATGAAGTCGGTGCCGGTAAGACCGCTGAAATGGTCATCGGCACGATGGAACTAAAGCGCTTAGGCCTGGTGAAAAAGCCGGCAATTCTTGTGCCTAACCACATGCTGGAGCAGTTCTCTCGCGAGTGGCTAGAGCTGTACCCCCAGGCGCGCCTACTGACTGCCTCATCATCAGATATTGGTAACGGGGAGAAGCATAAGCAGTTCATCGCGCGCGTGGCCACCAATGACTGGGATGCCGTCATTATGACCCACGTTGCCTTTAACAAGCTGGAGCTGTCGAACGAGGGCAAAGCGGCCTATCTGCAAAAAGAAGTCGATTTGCTCACTGAATCTCTCTACAAGAATAATGAGCGCGCGGCCCAAGCAGGTAAGCCTACCAAGACTACCAAGGAGCTACAGGAACGCATTGAGGCCCTGGAGCAGGACATTAAGAAGCTGCTGGCTAACCCCTCCCCTGCGGGTATCTCTTTTGAAGAGACCGGCATTGATTACCTGTGTGTTGATGAGATGCACGAGTTCAAGAACCTGAAGACTCCCTCTGCTATCCGTGGTGCCTCTATTGGTGGCTCGAAGAAGGCAACGAACCTGCATTCAGTGGTGGAGTATCTGCGTGATACGAACGGCAACCGGGTCATTACCGCAGCGACCGGAACGCCGGTGGCTAACAGTATGGCAGAGCTCTATGTGATGAACCGCTACCTTGCCCCTGAGCTCCTACGTGAGCAGGGCGTGGAGGACTTTGATTCGTGGGCCGCGACCTATGGTAAGACGGTCACAGAGCTAGAGCTAACCGTGGCCGGTGGTGATTCGTACAAGATGAATACCAGGTTCTCGAAGTTCGTTAATATCCCTGAGCTCATTCGTACCATGCACACCTATGCCGATGTGAAGTTAGCAGATGATTTGTCCTATCTGAAGCGTCCTGAGCTTGAGCCTAATGAAAAGGGTGAGGCCGCGCCGCATGTTCTTTCCTTGAAGCGTTCACCGGAGCAGGCCGCTTACATCACCTTGTTGGCTGAGCGGTATGAGGGGCTATCTGGACGAGCTGGTAAGGGTGAGGATAACGCGCTGGTCATTACCTCTGATGGGCGTAAGGCAGCAGCTGATTACCGTCTGATTGACCCGTCTGCTATTCCCTCGGGGGAAGTGCCAACCAAGGCAGAGGCGACTGCTCAGGTGCTAGCTGAAGTCTATGAGAAGAATAAGAACCGTAGCTACCTGATTCCTGGCACGGATGCGGTTCACCCTAATCCCGGTGCTTTGCAGGTGGTCTTCTGTGACTACGGTGTTCCTGGTAAAGACCGTGGTTTCGATATGTATAACGAGCTGAAGAAGCAGTGCGTTATTGCCGGTATTCCCGAGGACAAGATTCGGTTCATCCAAGATGCTGACTCTGAGGCAAAAAAGGCCAAGCTCTTCCAGCAGTGCCGTGATGGTGAAGTGGCAGTGCTGATTGGCTCTACCTCTCGTATGGGCACCGGTACTAACATTCAGAACCGCCTGGTGCACCTGGTGCATATGGATGCCCCGTGGCGTCCTGCTGACTTGGAGCAGCGTGACGGCCGTATTTTGCGTCCTGGTAATCAGAACCAGCAGGTGCGGATTACTCAGGTTGTGACCGCTGAGACCTTTGATGCGGTGATGTGGTCAACGCTCTTGCGTAAGCAGCGGTTTATCTCCCAGGTTATGCGCGGGGATATGTCTATTCGTACGATGGAGGATCTGGGTAAGGCTGAGGTATCAATGGCCCAGACTCAGGCGATTGCTACGGGCAACCCCTTTATTATGAAGCATTCTGAGGCTGTGGCGAAGGTTCAGAAGCTACGGAATGTGATGACTGGTTTTGAGAACGGACGTCGTCTTGCCCAGTTCCAGTACGATGCTCTCTCTGCCCGTGTCAAGGTGCTAGAGGAACAGATTCCGGCCATGCGGCAGGCAGCGGGGCAGGTGGTTGAGACCTCTGGGGATAAGTTCGCAGCTGTGATGAATGGTCAGCGGTTCGACTCGCGCGCTGATGTTGCTGATGCCTTGAAGCAGTGGGCTGATGGTATCGGTTCACCCTCGTGGGTGCGGGCCCAGCAGCTTGGGCCTGTTATCTCAGTGGGCGGCCTGAACTTTGTGGGTGTTCTTCAAGCGGCTACTCCTGGTCATATCAGTCAGACCCCTGTGACGCTTCATGTTGAGGGTATGCCGTGGGTCAAGGTTGAGGCCGGGTATGCGGAGATGCGGCAGCTCAACAGGGGCCTGGTGATGCGCCTGGAGAACGCGGTCTCATCTGTGGCCGTGAAGGCTGAGGGCATGGAGAAGGAGCTGGCTAAGGCTCGTGAGTTGATGCCTGGCTATAAGGCCAAGGCGGAGGCTGGGTTTACCCAGTTGGAGCAGGTGCGTGTAGCCGAAGCTGAAGAGCTACGTCTGAGGAAGCTGGTGGAGAAGTTCAAGACCGCTAAGGACGAGGTTCGGGAGCAGATGCTACTGGAGAGCCAGCAGGAAGAGATTAGTTTGATTGCAGATTCGGTGGAGAATCTGGGAGAGAAAGGCAAGGAAGCAATGGAAGAGCTACAGGTAGCCGAAGCTGCGGGCGATGAGCAGGATAAGGTGAGCGGTGTGCTGGTGGATGATGAGAGGGCTTCTGAGGGCCAGGGCGTTGAGGCTCAGGCTCAGGAGCGTGCCCGGCAGCTTGAGCAAGAGCACCGCCAGTTGGTAGATGAGACTAATGGGGTCAAGGCTGAATTGACTGAGGCTTGGGATGAGCTGGGTAAGGCCGAGCGGGAGCTCTTTAAGGTGGGCAATACTGAGGCTGAGATTCTGGGGAAAATGCAGGAGCGTGAACGCATCATCGAGGCTCAGGCGCAGAGTGATTTCAAGCGGCTACGGTCTGCCGAGCAGGAGCTTGAAGAGGCTAGCTTTTTCTCTCGTTCTGCCAAGCGTGAGGCCCTGGAGCAGGTGAAGGCTGAGGTTCAGGGTAAGTACCACGGAGCTACCGAAGCGTATGAGGGGATGAAGTGGGCTAAGGAGACGGATGAAGAGCTGTCTTTGTGGGATAAACAACTGGCTGATGTGAGGGCTAGGAAGGCTGGTCTTGAGCAGGATTCGGCTGATGCGCGGCTTAGGATCGAGAAGGCTGATGGTGCGTTGAAGCAGGTTCAGGGTAAGGCTGAGGCTGTGAAGCAGGAGCGGGTGCAGGTTGACCCTGTGTTGCGGGCGCAGAAGGTGCGAGGGGCCGGGGCGGCGCGTGAGCTGGCTGGGTCTCGTGGTGCTGATGTGCAGAGGGGGCAGGGTATGGTGCGGTAGTGGCTGGTATGCTGGCTGTGGCGCAGGTTGCTCGTTATTTTGCGTTCTTTGGCGCTGATGTTTTGTAGCGTGTGATGTGTGCCCGGTGTGTCTGGTTGCGGTGTGGTAGCCGCGATTGCAGGCATGTTATGGGGTGTGTCTCTGCTGTTAAACAGAGACACACCCCATTTCTACACACCATTAATTCAGCGTTTTTGCATGAATAATTAAATGCATATGCAAAATATGACAAAAAGGTAATAACTATGGATTTCATTAGAGAGAATTGGTTAATTCTAGCATCTACGCTCGGTATCGGAGGAGCTCTTGCCGTAATCGGAAGATATATTTGGACAAGATTTACCGGGTGGATTGAGCGCAATGACCTAGAATCGCAGAAATTACGCCTTGAAAAGATAAAAGAATTAATCCAACTTAGGAACGACTTTTCCGAAGCGAGCAAAAGTGAGGAGGTCCTAGTTCACACAATATTAAAAACAGCGACAACCATTGAGATAATTAAATTGTCGAGCCAGTTAAATAAGAACAATTCAGGATTTAGATATTACCTAAAACAGATATTTTGGTTTTCCCTTGGAATTTTTGGCTTATCCATCTTTTCGGGGCTTATCGTCTACTTCAACTCAAAAAATATATACGCAGCTTCAATCTTCTTTTTTATATTAGCAACATTTGTAGGGTTGGGGGTATTTTCTATTATCGGGACTGAGAGATCAAAGAAAAAATTATCCACTCAATTTATTGCAAGCGCCATACTCCAGGCCAAGAACAGAGAGGATGTTGACATAATCATCACCAAGGCACTCCAGGGTGAAACTTTTGTTGAACCAGTAGACGGATTTAAAGGGTTCTTTTTAGGGGAAATGAGACCAATCAACTACCCGCAAAGCGAGCCTGCGTCAGCAACCCAGGCCTCAAGCAGCTCTCCGCACACTCAGACCACCACCCCACCCGAAAACTAATATAAAGATACCGGAGAGATTCACCCCTACAACGATAAATCTCGCACTGCTGGCTTTCCAGCCACCACCCTACACATTGGAACGGCTGAGAACGGAGACATCATTGACGTACTCTCACATCACATAGCACCTGACGTCATCATCTTCCACTGCATGAAGCTACGCGGGAAAACACTAGCCCGCGTCTACGCCCTGAACTCATAAGGAGAAGAACAACAATGTCTATGAAATCTCAGAACCTCAACATGGAAGAGCTAGAAGCTCTTGGAGAAAAGCTCTCACAGTGGGCAGAATCCGATGAATTTTTCGACGCTCTAGACTCAGCCACCATCACCCCGCGCAATGCCGAAACAGTAGCGTGTGCCGAAAAGATTGTCAGCGCGGCTACCCGCGGCCGCCCCGCTCTTGCAGAAACTGTCAGCGGACACTCCCCCAGCATCAACGCCCGAGTAACTCCTGATATCAAAGAGCGACTTACTCGCTATACCCAAGAACAGGGGTTGAGCACATCCGAAGTTATTCGTGAAGCGCTCGATAACTTCCTACCCAAAGTGGCATAAACAAGCTGTAGCCACGGCGTTGATCTTAGGCGCGATGCAGAGCATCTTACCTAAGATCAACGCCTTTTTGGTTTAAAGTTCATCGGCTAGGGGGGGGGATCCTATGCGTCGCAGGCTCCTTATAGGATCCCCCTAGCCTCAGTTACTGTTTACCTGCCGCTGGGGCTCTGCTGGCATTCGAGGCTAGGGGCTAGACCTTCGCTGTGCAAGCCTAAAGGCCAAGGCGTATTCAAAATTTCTTCGGCGCTCCTACGTCGCTTATTTCCTCAGAAATTTCGATGCCACCTTGCCCCTACGGGGTTGCACAGCTTTGGGTCTTTAGCCCCTTGACGCCTTCTTCTGCCAGCAGGGGACGGGACAGCTACCAGCCAGGTAACCGACCTGCCGGAGCAAGTGAAAGGAACACAAGCAATGAGCCAGGGTTATGTTTACGACTGGGGTAACGCAGTAGTCGAGGAAGCAGAAGCACCTCACGAGCTGGAGTATCTGGAGTGGGATGAGAGCCTGAAAAATTTCGTTACTAGCTATAGTCTTCAGCGCATCTATCTTCAGCCCTCTAACCGGTGTGAAGTACATGAGGATGAAATGGAATACTGCAATTTAGACAACTTTGGAGATAACTTCAGTGGTATGGAATGGCGTATAGATTCAGAAACTGGTGAGTGCATGAACGCAGGGTGGATGTATGAGATGGGTGAAGCCTACATAGCGGATGAGGCCAGAGCAGAGGCCCTCTGTCAGCGACTATGGGGCCAGAGCATAGAAGAAGCCTACGAGGATAGCGAAGAGAACCACGGCGGGGAAGTATTTTTCTATACAGAGTGGGACTAACTCAGGAACAGGGCTTACTAGCAATCTGTTAGTAAGCCCTACCCTTTTTGATATGCCACTATCACGAAATCGCTTGTTAAGATGAGGGCATGGACGCCGCAGAACGATTCAATAAACGAGTGATTAAGAGTGAAGATGTTGCAGGTTGCTGGGTGTGGGTGGGTGCTCTTGGTGATGATGGGTACGGAAGATTTTGGGTCAAGGATAGTTCGACCGGTAGGCAGAAAGTTTATCGGGCCCATCGTTTTGCTTTACAAGTTGCTCTAGGTTTTAGTGATGCTCAGATGAATTTGGTTCATGTGCTGCATCGTTGTGATAATCCTCTGTGTGTTCGAGCGACCGATGGTTCGGATAGTCATTTGGTGGTGGGTGACCATGAACTGAATATGCAAGATAGGGCCGAACGCAGGCGGCAGGTTGTGCATGGAAATAGAAAAGTTCACGCGCAAAAGGCGCGTGAACTTCGGGATGCTATCAAAGCTAATGGGTATGACCAGCGACTAGTTAGTCAGTTTGTTCTTGGTCTGCATCCTGAGCAACAGACTCTGTTTTAGTGGTTTCTACTTCAGTAAGTTCCTTAGCAAGTTTGAGCAGGCTGGAGACTTCGCTTGATGAGAGGGCCAGCCGTTCTGCAATCTCGCCGTTGCTGATACCTTCAGCTTTCATTTTCTGAACAGCTAGAGACTGCTTGTTCTGGGTTTCAGCGTGGGCGTCCTGAATTTTCTGCTGGAGAGTTTGAATCTGTGCTTGGTGTTCTGCAATTTTTGCTTCAAGGTCATCGATGCCGGTTGCAGCGGTTACGGAGAAGTATTCTTCTGCAAGGCTTAGAAGTTTGGCCTGCTTCTCTTGAATTTTTTGGGCTGCTAGTTCTGCCTTTTTGCGGGCTTCTGATACTTTGCTGCTTTTGCGAGTCATGGTGAACTCCTTGGTTCTGTGGGCTGATGTTTTGGTGTTCTCAGTTTAACATCTGCCGGGTTTTATCCTCACCACCAAACCTAGCGGTCACGGCTTTTACCGCAGATTTGTGGAGGTATTCTTTGAGCACGTTAGCTCTTCATTTTTGCTTTGTTCTGTGGGCACCTGGACGGCGGGGCCGTCGCAGGGGCGCAAGCGCCGGGTTCGATTTTACACAATCGACACGCTCAAGGGCGTGCAAAACTTGATGGATAACCTGGGCACATCTTCCTCCGCAGGGCTCCCCCAGATGCACACAGGTTCATCCACAAGTTTCACACACCACGCTCAGTAGAGTGAACTCCTGACACACAGCCTATTCATCCCGCAGGCTCCTTTCTAAGCTGTGCACAGCAGTTACACTCCCCTGGTCTCGTGTGCAAAATCGCGGCAAGTGTGCCGGACTCATGATCAATTTTCTCGCTGCTCGTTGTTGCTGTTCGCTGTGCTGTACTGTTCGTTCCTCACTGTTGTACAGCTTCTCAGCAACCTTTGTCACGTTTGCTTTCCTGTTCGTGCCTCACCTGAAAACGTGCCAAAGCCACTCGCGCTAGAACCTCTCCCTCCAGCTCGCCGCCACATCTTCCTGCCAATAATTCCTCCGCAGGCTCCCCCATTATTGCCAGTTTCGCTGTGCTCGCTGTCAGTCGCTAATCGCTCTTTTTTCGTCACACCTCTTGCACTCAGTGACTCAGGTTTTCACCAGCATGCTTATTGTTGTAGAATAGTCCCATGATGACCGTGCATAAGCTGTCCCACGGGGATGGCCACACCTACTACACCCATGAGGTGGCGACAGGTGATGCACTGCGCTCAAATGACCGTAAAATCGGCGATTACTATACCGTTGAGGGCCTACCCCCTGGTCAGTGGGTTGGTTCATCTATCCATGAGCTCGGGGTTTCAGGCAACGTCACGGAAGCTCAGATGGAAATGCTCTTCAGTGGCAAAGCCAAGCCATTTACTCCCGAAACTTACACCGAAGTTTTTAACGGAGCCATAGTTGCAGGTGAGTTTGAACGTATTCGGGTGATGGAAGAGGAACGTGTTCGTTTAGGCAAAGAAAACGCTGAGATCATCTTCCGCCTCAAGAACTACGCCTCCCATAGTTCAATCGCCTCGAAGCTGGGAATAGACCGTTCAACAATCACAAAAAAGGTGTCTGAATATAAAAAATCGCAGATTGATCTTTCCCTCTACCCCAAGCGAATCAATATCACTGAGGAAGAGCTGGCAAAGATTATCAGCTCCTACAAACTAACACCTGCCCAGTACCGAGCCGCAGAAATCAAAGCAGAAGAAGCCAAGGAAAAAGCAATCGCAAAATGGGTCAGAGAGCATGGTTTTAACAACAGAGACCACTCCTACCCCACCGCTAATAAGGACTTCCTCAAGGCAGTTCAGAAGAAAATTGACAAGCACAACAGCCTTGGAAAGGCCGAACCTTCCAAGGCTGAAATGCGTGCCTACCGCCTAGAAGTAGCCGCCAAAATGTTCCGCGAAGAGAACGGCTACAACCCCGAAAACGAAGAGCTAGTACGCTACATGCAGCGCCTAGAAAAGCCCGCACAACAGTCAATCGCCGGATACGACCTCGTATTCTCCCCCACCAAATCAGTCTCAATCGCCTGGGGACTGGGTAACGAAAACCTCCGCAAGGGCATCGAAAAAGCCCACGAAGCAGCCATTGCAGATGTCATTACCTACCTGGAAGAAAACGCGCTTTACACCCGTCGCGGGCAAGGCGGTGTGGAGCAAATTGACGTTGACGGTGGCATTATCGGTACTAAATTCCGTCACTATGACTCCCGAGAAGGCGACCCTAATATCCACGACCACCTGGTCATCGTCAACCGCGTCAAGGGTGCAGATGGTAGATGGTCAGCCATCGACGGACGCAATATTTACGGCTACGGGGTCAGCGCCTCAGAACTTTATAACACCAAGATTGCCCAGTACATTCACCAGAACCTGGGCCTTGAGTTCGTTAAAGTACCGCGTAAAGGCAAGTTCATTTACGAGCTGGCCGGTATCGACGATGAGGCAATCAAGGCCTTTTCATCACGCCGCGCCAGTATCAATAAAGAGTACAAAAAGGTTCATGCCCAGTTCGTCAAAGACCACGGCTATGAGCCTAACGAGCGTCAGGTCAAGCAGCTCTACCAGCAGGTTACTCTCTCAACTCGCCCCCAGAAACTCGAAGCTAAGTCACTCAAAGACCTCAACGAGCTATGGCGAGAGAAAGCTACATCCCTCAAAGATGTTTACCTACCCACAGGTGATCAACTCGAAGCGCACTTGTGGAATGCTTCTTGCGAACAGTCTGCAAAAGTCGTCGAGGGAATAAGTAAAGCCATTGCAACCACTCCCCTAGAGCACGCCGAAAAGATTATTGGCCGCCTTGAAGACACCCGTGCGATGTGGAGCGATCGCCACATCGAAGCCGAGGCACACCGCTACTTCCGAGAGCTCACCAACGGCTCTTTTGTTGACGACGACCTCTTCAACAACGCCATCAAGTCCGTCAAAAATATCTCTCTTTCAATGCGGACTGAGCACACAATGGACGTGCCCAAAGAGAAGTTCCGTAAGGACGGCACCAGCGTCTACACCCGAGCAGGTAGCCAGCTCTACACCACCCACCGCATCATCGAAGGTGAGCGAAACCTACTAACAGCCGCCCGCACTGACGCCATCGCCCCGGCTCAAAAGGCTACCTTTGAAGAGCAGCTCAAAGCCCATCAGAAAGACAGCCAGGTATCAGAAGCACAGGAAAACATGGCCCGTGCTTTTGCCACCAGTTCCAAGCGTCTAGTCGTTGGTATCGGCCCTGCCGGTGCCGGTAAAACCACCTCAACCGTGCTTACCGTCAAGACCGTAAAGGCACAAGGACGCAAGGTTATCGGTCTGGCCCCAACCGCAGCAGCGGCAGCTGTCATGAGCCAAGAACTAGGTATCGAAGCTACAACCATTGACCGTTTCCTTTATGGACCTAGTTCCCTGAATGCTGGGGATGTTCTCCTGGTGGATGAAATCGGCATGGTTTCAACTCCCAAACTCAACGAGCTACTGACCCATTCTTACAACAGCGGTGCAGTTATCCGAGGTATGGGCGATACTCGTCAGCTCTCAGCTGTAGGTGCCGGTGGTGCCCTACGACTGATTGAGCGAGAAGTCGGTGCTGTCTACCTCGAAGATGTTTTCCGTTTCCGTAATGAGGACGGTAGCACCAATATTGAAGAGGCCAACGCCTCTATGCTCTTGCGTGAACCTGCTTCAACCGGAGCCGATAAACCTTTTGCCTGGTACCTCGACAATAACCGTGTAATGGCCGGTGAATCTGAGGCTATGCTCTCCAAGGTCTTTGAGGCATGGAGCGCAGATACCGCAGCCGGCAAAAAGTCACTGATGCTGGCAGCTAACAATCAGGCCGTCCAAGAGCTGAATAAGCGCGCCCAGATTCAGGCCATTGCCCAGGGCAAGGTGGTTGAGAATAAGCGGGGTATTATTCTGCACGATTTGACCACTGCCTATAAGGGCGATGTGATTGTTTCACGTCAAAACGATCGAATGAATCGAGTCCGTGACGGCAAGGACTTTGTGAAGAACGGCGACCTCTGGCAGGTTCTCTCTACCCGTAAAGACGGGTCTATGGTGGTCAAGAACCTCAAGCACGGTGGCAAGACTGTTCTTTCAACTGACTACGTTGTCAAGAACGTTGAGCTGGGGTATGCCTCAACTATTCACCGCTCCCAGGGTGCGACCGTAGATACCACCCACGCCTATGTGGATATGAGCACCGACCGCGCCGGTGCCTATGTCGGTTTAACCCGTGGTCGTTTCTCCAACCGCATCTACGTAGCCACCGACGCTGAGAACAACCGCGACGCCGTGCTGGAGGCTATCACTAACAACTACGATAAGAACCTCTCCGTGCATGAAGAGGTAGAGCGTCTGCGCGCAGAGACCCGAGATGTGGCAACCCGCGTCAGCATCTACAACAACCTGGCCGAGCACTCCATGAAGCAGTCCTACGCCACCATGTTGCGCCAGGAAGTCGGGGATACCCTAGCAGAGAAGATGATTAACGCAGAGGCATACGGGGCCCTGTGCTACGAGCTAGATGAAGTCTACCGTGCAGGCTTCGACCCCCGTGATGCTGTACGCCAGGCCTTCCCCACTCGCGGGTTCGAGGACGCCCACGATGCAGCGGCCGTCATGCAGTGGCGTGTGAAGCAGGTACGCGAGCACAACGAGGCACTGCTTGAGGAACGCATGGCCCGCCCGCTAGGTGGCTACTCTGATGCCACACTGGCTAAGATGATTGCCCGCGCTGAGGCCAACCTGCCCAAGAAGCCTGATAGCGCCAACCTTGAAGATGCCAACTGGGCTGACCGTCCCTACGCTCTGGTGAAGACCGAAGAGCTACGCGAGATGCGTATGAAGACCTTTGCCCTGTTGCGCTCTCGTGAGGACGCCAAAGACCCCTATATCGACGATTTGCGGCAGAACGCTTATGCAATGGATAACGAGTGGGTACGACGTGCACAGATGGGCCCGGAGCAAAAGGCCGTGGAACAGTTCGTCCGCGGTGAGAAGCGCCGCGACCATCTCTTCACCATCGTCAAGGCTCTCAAGAGTGAGCAGCGTCTGCGTAGAACCGCGCTCAAGACCGTAGAAGATGCCGGGTACAAGACCCCGGCCAAGGACGCGGTACGTGCGGGCGTCTCGAACCACACCGTTGACCCGTACTGGGCAACTAACCCGATGGTCAAGCCTGAGAACAAGGCTCTGCTAGCGTCTCACCGTAAGCAAATCGGGCAGCTTATCGAACTGCGCGGTAAGCAGCTGGCCGATGAACGCCCTGAATGGGTCAAGTCCCTGGGTGAGGTGCCTGCTTATCCCCGTGCGGCAAAACGCTGGTACAGGATCGCCGGTGAGATTGAGGCATACCGCAACCAGTACAAGGTGCCTGCCGGTGAGGTTGTGGCCATTCCGAAGAAGTACCAAGAATCGGAACGCGGCCAGTACCTGCAAGCCCAGATGGTTGCCATGCACAAGAGCTCCCGCCTGTCATCGACTCTGCTCTCTGCTGAAGAGTCCGCCAGGATTGCCCAGCGTGCCGAGCATCTGCAAGAGACCCGCGAGAACCGCTCAGAGGTTGAGTACGTCCTTGATGTACAGAACCGTGACGAGAAGGTGGCTTACCTCCAGGAGCAGGTCAGCTCCTTTGATGAGCAACTTGCGAATCTATCTACCCAAAGCAATGAGGTGGCCCGCAAGACCCGTGAGCTCAAACAGCTGGTAGAAGAGCTCACTCCCTTGCACCAGCAGTACCGTGTGGAGTTGCTCAAGGCTCAGTCTGATGTGTTCTTTGGTGCGAAGAAGGCCTACCGCCCGGTCAAGGAGGCTAAGGCAGCGCTGGAGGGTGCTAGCTTCTTCAGCCGTGCCAAGGCCGCGCGTCAGGTAGATGAGGCCACCGCCAAGTTTGCTGCATCCTATGGCGGGTTCACCACTCTTGAAGAGGTTGAAGCGCAGTGGGTTCCTGCCCAGGATGTTGTGCGGCAGGCCAAGGAGCGGTTCGAGCTGAACCAGGCAGCCTTGGCTCAGGCTAAGGAGCAGCTGGAGCAGTTCGAGCAGCAGGGTCAGGACGTGAAGCTAAAGGTGATGAAGGCTCGTAGCTCTCGCAAGGACGCTCAGGTGAAGCTGGGTAAGTTGCAGGAGACGGTGCAGGCGCGTCAGCATCGTAGCCGTCAGATTGCTGTGGCTCTTGATGCTCAGGCCAAGCGTGAAAGCGCCGCTGACCGTCTGAACCGCCAGCAGGTAGTGGGTAGCCAGCGGGGCACTACCCGCTAGCAGGTTACCCACCTGATTAAGGGCATAAAAAAAAGGGGGTAGTCCACAGGATCTGTGGACTACCCCCTGGCCATTGCTGGCGGCGGAGTCTATCTACTAGCTACCGGTAGATTCTTTCTCTTCTGTATCTGAGGGGCCCTCTAGCATCTGAGTGGGTTCCTCTTCTGCCGGGTAGAGCACATCCCAATCAATCTTCGGAAAGGGCATGGGTTCAGTCATTGACCGCTCATAGGTGTGAGGCTCAACGTGGTTATAGGGCGTGCAGTTTGAGAACGGGGAGGACGAACCATCAAAGAGCATCTTGTTCTGGATATCAGCTTCACGCCACCATTCCCGTAAGCTCGTGGCCTGTTTCAGTGCGTCTTCATCCCCCACAGGTGTACCGGTCATATCGACTTTGGGAATACTCACGGTAAGGGAGGCCGACCACAGGGCGATGAGGCGGTCTACTGCCTCGGGGTGCAGATACCACTTGATGCAGGGTTGGTGCGCGCGGTTGGACTCGAGAACCTGGAAGTACCATTGCACGAAGTTCTCAAACTCGTCCTGTTGGGCGGGGCTAAGGGTCAGTAGCCGGTTCGGTTCTTGGGGGTTATACAAGGCGCAGGGGCTCCTTCTTATCTGGGGACGGGGACGGGGACGATGAGTTCTCTTTAGCTAGTCCCAGGCTGTAGCCCAGGCTGTTAGCGATTCGCTCTACTTCTTTGGGGTCAATTTTCTCTTTGAGTGCTTCATCTCTGAACCAAGGGGTGGTTTCGACCAGGCCGCGCCCTACACCTGAGATACGGCAGACGGCCCGGAACTGGGGCAGGTTACTGAGTTCGGCCACCGACATAATCTCTTCCTTGCGGCGTGAGATGGAGGTTGAGGTAGCCCCGGTATTGAACCCGCCCTCACGTGAGGCTGAGGACGAAACGGTTTTCTTCTCATAGGTGCCCAGGGTCTTAGCGATAGCCGCTAGCTCACGCTCTTCGTCAATGCCACCACCAACGACCTTGACGGTAGCCGCAGACAGCAGAGACCTAAAGCCCTTTTCGCCGTAGAGCCTGGCCCCGTCTGAGTAGGTCTGGAAATACTGATTGACGATGATGCCGCGAGACCCAAAGTAGGTGTACCGCTTAGGCATGGTACGAATGTGAACGGTGTTGTTCGCTTCATCGAAATCGCAGACCAAGGGCGGGTCAAGCCGTGGGCTTGCCGCATCCAAGGCGGCGTTCATGACAGCCTCAGCGAGCAGGGAGGATAAGGTAGCAGCAGAAGAGCCGCCGTCCTTGACCAAAATGATGAGGGTGTCACGGGTACGGACAAACTTGGCAGGGTCAAAGAGCTCGTGCTTGCGGACGGTGCTGGAGTCGAGCCAAGGGATAATCTCATCGTTAGAGAGCGCCGTGAGAATACGAGAGACACTTCCCAGGATGTTCTCTTTGGTCTTATCGGGCTGTTCGGCCACCTTCTTAATGGTGGCAGCCAATAGAGGGAAATCCTGTTGAACGATGGAATAGAGTTGCCCAAGGGTGGATTCCTGAGTCATCTCCAGCATCTTCACCACCGAGTACCCGCGTGATGAGGCAGCGAGCAAGGAGGCGACAACAACTTTTTGGGCCTCAGGCTCAAAGTAAGCATCCGATGAGACGTTATCGTTCTCGCCTGAGAGCTTGGATGAGTCATTGAGAATCTTGGCATAGGCTTCAGCACGGGAACGGGAGGTGATAGAACCAAGGAAGTTCCAGACCATCAGAGGCTTCGTTTCTTGGCCGTCAGCTACAGGCACAGGTAGCAGGCGTTCTGTATCCCATAACCAGATTTGGCCCATGTGCTGACGGGCGGCAATAATCTCAGCAACCCCATCAGGCTTATTGGCCGTAAAAATATAGGCCCCAGGTGCCTCAATAGCGTGGCGCACTACGATACCGCTGGTTTTACCCATGCGGGGGCCCATAAAGTACAGGCCGACCGACTCCCAGTTCTGGATAACGCATTTTCCTGAACCGATGATACGTCCGATGGTCAGGCCGGTAAGGGTAGCGTACTTGGAGAGGTTTTTACCGGTAGCAGTTTTCTCTAGCTTATGGGCCCCCAGCAGCTGGTTCTTGCGCTCTGGGGACTTCTCGTTAGGTTCTTCCCCAAAGACCACGAAGAAAATAACGCAGCCGATGATGACTAGGGCAACGAGCACCCAGCTAAGGGGTGAGGCTTTGATGCGCCCGGTAATGAGTTCGAGAATGCCAATGAGGGGGTTGAGGCTTGTGGTTTTGGCCCCGGTGAGCCGTTGCCCTACTTGGAGGGCAACGGCCAGACCGATAAAGCCTAGTACCAGTGTGTAGAGCCCCACCCATGAACGTGAGCGGAACATAAGGTTCGTGTCCTTTCTACTACTTCTGCTTAGACAGCACGCATAGGTGAGCGGGCACGAGAGATAGCTTGACCCCACGCTCCATCAGATTCAAAGATTTCTTTCTCGCCCCGTGTGATAGTCAGCTGGAAAGGCTTACCAGGGCCCTCACCGTACTTAAGCAAGAACTTACCGCGTCCGATGGGCGGTGAGACCTGCATGGTTTCAGGATCCATATGACCGGCAGGAGACCAGGAGATGAGGGTCTTCTTCTCACGCTCAGTCATAGGCATGACCTTATCTAGGGCCTCCATGTCGGTCTCAGCCAGCGCCCCGTAGAGCTTCATGGGTGAGCGCTCAAGGAAGCCCTTAGCCTTTTCAGTTAGGCCAGGTTCATTGAACACAAAGTCCTTGGGGGTGTGAGTAATGAGAATCTGGGCAATACCCAAGGTACGGTTCAGACGGGTGATTTCGTCGATATGGTGAATCATCTCAGGGTCAATCTCTAGCAGCGCCCAAAGCTCATCCATAGCCACGCAGTAGTTCCGCTGAGGTTCCAGGCCCACATCAGCTAGACGTTTGGCCGCGCCAATTGCAGCCTGACCGTAGGCCCAGCAAACAATCTGAACTGCCGCGAGTAGGTTCTTGTTTTTAGACTCGCGTACCGATGAGATGTCAAAGTCCACTGAGCGGGTCACGTCAATCTCGGTGGTGGTCTGGCGAGAGAATACGTCGCCAAATGCGCCACCGGTGTTGAAGACGTTCAAAGCCAGCACCAAATCGCGTGAGGCGGCCTTGTATTCTTCTGTGGTTTCAGTCAGTAGCGCGGTTCGCATCGCTTCGTTGCCTGCCAGAACAGCTTGACGTACATCTTCAATCAGAGGCTGGCGGGGCGGGTTTTCTGCCATGCACTGTGCATCTGCTTGGTCGATAGCAAGTGAGAGCAGCAGGGAGTCGTTGGCAACTCGGGTTGCCTTTTCGTCGCCTGAGAGCCGGAAGAGGGACTGCATAGTGGAGACGCGGCGGGTGTGAATCTCTGCCTTGAGGGTCTTTGCGTGGCGGGTGCCGTTGGCGGCGTCAAAGGCTTCGAGGTCTTTGATGCGGTGCCACATGGGCCCGGCATCCAAGGGGTTGATGGCGTCCAACTCGGGGCCTGGTTCGATGACCTGACCGCCCAGAGTTGTGATGGTCTTTCTAAAGTCGGGCTTCACATCGCCCAGGGCCATGATCAAGAACCCTGCATCGGCAATTCCTAGCATCATGCGCTGCACCAGCGTTGATTTGCCGCGACCGTTGAGGCCCATGACGATGGCCAAGGGAGCGGAGATAATACCGGCAAGGTAGAGGGAAACGGGGTCTCCGGTGACGGGCTGGCCGTTGGTCAAAGAGCGGCCCAAGATGGTGCCAATGAGCGGTTCTGAGGAACCGACGCAGAAGGGGAAGAGACCGGCGACCTGTTGGGATGAGGCTGAAAATTCTACGGGTGGTTCGATGATGCTCATGTAGCCGCCACCTGATTTTTTGAATCCTCGGGAGGTCAGTTCGCTGAATTTTGCTTCTGGTGCCGGGGCTTCTTCGGGGGCAAAGTCTTTTTTGGAGCCGTTGAATTTATCGAGGATTTTGATAGTCCAGTCGATGAGGAAGTCCATGTGTCTGCCTGCCTAACGTGGTGGTGGGTGATGTTTTGAGGTGTAAGGTGGGCGTCCCCCAGGGCTAGCTGGGGCCCAGGGGGACGGTCATTGATGGGGTGCGTGGGTTAAAGCTTGAACTCGCGCGGGATGATGCCAGCTCCCAGGCCCAGGGCAAAGGCTGCATCGTGGGTGTAGGTAGCTTCACGTAAGCCCAGGTTGACCCCGGTTGCCCCGGCACGGCGCACATCGGTGGAGATACGCGGGAACTTCTTTGGGTTATCAGTGGTAGCGCTGACAATCATGGTGAAGGGCACCAGCGTGGCCCCGTGTGCCATCTCGTTTTCGGTCTGTTCTGCCTTTTGGATCAGCACGCGAGAGCGGGAGCCTCCCTTGCGTCCTTTCTGGTTGCCTTCATAGAGGGCATCGTTGACGGTGCTCAGGGCGATTTCGTGGCTCTTGTCCTGGGCTAGGGGCCGGTAGATAAGGGTCACGCGCTTCTTCTCTAGATTGGCATCAGGTGAGAGTAGAGCCCGGAGCGAATCTTCCATGAAGAGGGTGGCCGGGGGTTTCCACATCTGGAAGCTCTTGGTGTAGTAGTCCGAGTGCGCGTAGTAGTCCTTTTCGGCGTCCGCGTGAGTGGGCCCTGCTTCTTCCCAGCGCAGATTGGTGCCGCCGTCTGCCATGCGGGCAACGTCAATAGAGTGTGCCTGGCCGGGGTTGTAGGCGGAGTAGAAACTGTCAGTGATTGACTGGGCATCCATCAGGCGCACTGTACCGGCAGCGGCAGCTGAGAGGGTGTCTTTGAAGCTCTTGATAACAGTAGAGACCTCATCGGCTAGTTCGTCCTTGGTGCGCGCGGCAATGCCTTCTTCGCTCATGGCCCGAGCTGAAAAGGTCAGTGAGACGGTGTGCTCGATACGCGGTAGGGCCTGGTTTTCCAGTTCCAGTACCTCGTCCATGATTTCCCGAGCAGCTAGAGGTACTGGGGAGTCACCGGCGTAGGTGCGGTGCTTGGCCACGGCCAGGGGCAGGCGCATGCCGGAGTCTTTGGTGGAGACAACGGATGCGGCAACCTGGATGAGGTTGGCGCTGGTGCCTGCTTGTCGCTGGAATGCGGCCCACTGGGCTACCATGCCATCGACGAACTTTTGGTCTAGGAGCTGTAGACCGGGGGCGGCAACAGACATGAAGACGGTGCCGACCTCGCGCTGAGGATCCCAGAGCAGGCCAAAGGGCTCATGGAATGAGTCGATGTAGTCCGAGCATTCGGTGGTAGCCAGTACGCCCGGTAGACGGTAGGAGCCGTCGGGGGTATCGCCAGAGGGGCCGGGGCGGTAGGAGGTCAGGCCTTCCTTTTTTGCTTTGCGAAAGAGCTTTTTCATTTTCTTTTCCTGCCATTTGTAGCGTCCTGCAACCCCCTTGCGGAGGCGACGCAGGATGTAGATGCCGGAGATAGTGATGTAGATAAGTACTACCCACATGGAGTAGCGGGCCAGGGCGGGGATGAGGGAGAGGAGGAACCAAATGGCGAAGGCACTAAAGATGATGCCCACAGCTAGATTCGAGACCGCTTTGGGGATGCCAAAGAACCCTGAGTCTGGTGGGATGATGATGTTGCCGTAGCGGGTACGGGTTTCTTCTGTGGTACTCAATTTACTGGCCTGCTCCTTCTGGTCTGATAGCGCCTTCAGTTTCGTCCCCAATTACGCGGGTCATATCTTGCAGATACCGGGCGGCGTCGTGGGCGGATGTTCCCCCGCGTGGGCGGTAGGTGCTGTTGGTGGTGGTAGGTGCCCCGTTGGCGACGGGGGGTGCCGAGGATGAGCCGCCGTCTGAGTAGCTTGATGAGAGGCTGGCACCTGAGCTTGCAGAGGTATCGGAACCTGTTGAGGTGCCCGAGGCCTCAGCGGATGTTGCCCCGGTACTTGAGCTGGTAGAACCGGCAGCACCGTTTGCGGTAGAGCTAGAGCTAGTGTCTGAGTCGGCCCCACTAGCTGGCATCTGAGCGCTGGCACCTGTATCGGAGGCGCTAGCTCCTGCTGGATCAGAGGCGCTTGCACCTGCTGGATCAGAGGCGCTTGCACCTGCTGGATCAGAGGCGCTTGCACCTGCTGGATCAGAGGCGCTTGCACCTGTATCGGGGGCCTCGGTGCTTGCCCCACTCTGAGCCCCGGCTGGTTCAGTAGTAGAGCCATCGGGTACGGAGGCATCAGGTGCAGAGGCATCGGGTGCATAGGCACCGTCAGCTGAGTAGCTATCAGCACCGGCAGCATCAGCGTCACCGGCCCCGAGATTCGAACCAGCGGTATCAGCATCTACCCCTGGTGTGCCACCTGTTGCAGAGGCTTCATCGGCACCAAGTTCACCAGCACCGGTTGTTTCACCAGCACCAGCAGTAGTCGAACCGGCAGCGCCTGAGCCTTCTGCAGAGGCCTGGGATCCACCAGCAGCGAGCTCTGAACTTGCACCTCCAGCACCAGCACCTGCACTACTTGCTGCACTGGTGCCAGCTGTGGCCGTACTTGCGCCAGCAGCAGTACCACCGGCAGCACCGCCCGCCGCGCCGCCAGCAGCTCCACTGGCACCGGTAGCAGCAGCGGCAGGAGCCGCACCAGCACCAGCTGAGGCAGCACCGACAGCAGCCACGACAGCAGCGCCAACGGCAGCACCAGCAGCAGAAGCCATAAACCGGCCACCAGAAGAGCCAAGTACACCGGCCATAGGAGCAACCATCGAAACCAGCGAGGGTAATGAGAAGCAAGCAAGAACGATGACCATAAGCCCAGCAATCATGGACAGCGCCGGGTTCGAGGTGCCCTCAGTGGTGCTCAGATTCCCGCCAATGACCATAGCAACACCGAAACCGTAGATAATAGCGGCAGCTGGTTTGAAAGCAACGCAAGAGATAATCCAACCAACCTGTTTCCAAAAGGCCTTATTACCCTGAGCAGTGACAGAGGTAGCGGCTGTAATAGGAAGAAGTGCAGAGAGTACGGCCGCAGCAATATCTGTCCCCATAGCCATCATGGCCTGAATGATGGAAGCAAAAAGCATGAGCGGGCCGATGAAGAGGATGGACAGACCAGCCAGACCAACCACTGCGTTATCAAGGTTCTGAGGCAAAAGAGACATCAGCGAGGCCGCCTCATCGTGGGCAGCACTGACAATAGTCGTATAAGCCCAGGGGGCAAAAGCTGATGAGAAGCCCATCAGCAACTGAGTGCCGGGTATAGCTACGCCACCGGCGATAGCTACTCGCATCAGCCCCTCAATCAGCATGGAGGTATCTTCTTTTGAACCCTGTGAGCGGCCTACCCGAACGAAGCCAATAATGAGGCCGATGGTGCCAAGCATGGCAGCTAGAGGGCGGGTGGTGTCACTGATGGTACTGACCACCCCTGAGTTAGCGCTGGCCCCAACCGGGTCAATTTCAAGCCACCATCCACCGATGGTTTCGAGAATACCTACGAGCCAGCTATAGATGATCTGGACGAGAGTTTCAAACGCTTTGCCCAGTGCAGAGCTGGCAATAGCTTCAATGCCTTTGAATACTGGCCCAAAGACGCCGCTAAGAACATCTTTAATGAAGTCCATAAGCTCACCTTTCCTTTCTAGGGAGAAGAGCGGCGCTACCCCTGTCTGAGGTAGCGCCGCTCTATGTTTTCTGGTCTAGGAGCCAGAAATTTCAGGGCATTTTTTACATAAAGAAGTTGAAGATGGTGCCAGCCATACCGAGCATGGCAGCGCCAATCAGAGGCCAGACGGGAGCCTCGACACGTTCTTCTGCGTGCTGGCGGCGAGACTGGGCAGCCTTGACGATGCCGATGATGAAGAAGACCAGCAGGGCCATCATGCCGCCGTAGGCTACCCAGCCGATAACGGTGTTCAGGTTTTCTGCGCCGGGGAATGGGGTGGGGGTTACGTTCATTGGTATGTTCTTTCTATTCGTGAAGAAATGGTGATTTTGGGTGTAAAAATGCCCCTATCTGTAACCGGCCCAGTGTGTGGGGGTGTAGATAGGGGCAACTGCACCAGCGCGGTGCAGCAGTATGTTAGGAGCTTGCTACCTTGCTCAGGCTCTCTAGCGCCTTGCGGTAGCGGTAGGGCAACTTGGTCATGTCCTTGGGTTCTCGCAGGTCATTGACAAAGGGGATGCCCCAGCTGTGTTTGGTCATGCGAAGAGTTTTTTTGGCCTCCTTGATAGTGTCTTTTGAGAGCTTGGGCCGGTCTTCTACCAGCACGATTCCGATAATCTGCTGGCCGCTGGCAGTGGTGCCGGTGCGGAGTAGATTCTGGGCCTTGTAGAGGTGGTCAGCAGCTGTGGTGCTCACCAGAATGACCGCATCGCAAACCTGGTGATTCTCGCTCAGGGCACCGCGTGCGAAGCGAACCATCGTAGATAGCCCCACTCCCCCAGCTACCGGGTAGAGCCCAATGGACGATGAGCCAAAGCTGGGGGCTTCAAAGTGCTTGGACACGTCGTTATCGAATAACTCGCTAACGCCGATGTCCTCGACTTCTTCTTTCTTTGTAGGCGGTGCTACAAAGGGGTTAGCCGGGGCGGGTTTTTCCAGTACCGCTTGGCGGCGTGAGAAAACGGCCATGCTAATTCTCCTTTCGTAGGACGTAGAGCTTTGAGGGCACATCCTGGGCAGAGGGCTTGTACAGCACCACGGCCCTACCTTGGCTATCAACGTCAGCCGGGATAACAGGGGTAGCGGAGCTAGTAGCCCAGCTGGTGACATCGCCGGTGACGCTAATGCGCTGGGGGTCTGTGCCACGAGCCCAGGCATACCCGCCACCGTAAGAGGCGTTCGACCCAACATTCATTGCCTGGTTAGCGGCAACATCCACGAGGGTTGAGCCGGTCAGTAGCAGGTTACGGGCCAGGTCAACAGATACCTGTGTCTGGTTGTAATTACCCTTGACGGTGCGTCCGTTCTCCAAGGTGCCTGTCTCAGTGGCATCAGCTAGAACAATGACCTGTTCGCGTGACTCAGTATTACTAAAGGCAAAGGCCAGGTGATTATTGACCGATGCTATAAACCCCTGGTAGGTGTACCCACCAGGGGCTGGAATACTGACCGGAGCCGGTAGTTCAGGTGCATCCGATGAGATGAGCCATGCTTGGGTATCGACAGTTGAGACCATCCAGACGGTGCCACCGAAGACGGCGGCAGGGACGGAATCAGCTGGGGCGGTGAGCTTAGTCAGTTCACCATTAGAGTTAGGCACCCACACCGCGCCGGTGCTGGTAAAGACCGGCACACCTGACACCCAGTGCAAGGTAGCTTGCTGGGTGGGGCGGCTGATGGTGTGTAGTTCCCCTCCCAGGGTGCCGATAGCTGCTTGGGAGTTAGCCCCGCCAACGGCAATGATGTTCTCCCCTAACCCTGTCACGGTGGTGATGGAGGTGATGTCAAAGCCTACAGAGTGAGCTGAAAGCTGTACCCCATCAAGGGAGTTAGCGATTTTCAATTCGCCGTCCTGAGCGTAGAGCAATTTGTCTCCCACAATCAGCGGTGAGGCTGTGGTGGCCTCTAGGGAGTAGTCCGCGAACGTGTCCCATCCAGCTGGGGCAGAGACCGGCAGCTGTACCGGGGGTGGGGTGTAGATGGGTGCGGCTTCTTCCTGGCCGTTCTTCCATAGCACTGCCCCAATCATGGTTGCAACGCAGAGGATAAAGGCGATGATTGCTCCCCAGAGCTTAGGTGAAAGCCCCCCAAAGGTTTTACCATTGGAGGGCTTTGATTCTTGAGGGCTGGACTCTGGGAGCATCTGTAGCTCTGTGCCTTGATGATCCATCCACATCTTGTAGATGTTTTCATCGTCCATCGCTACGTTCACGCGCACGGGGTGATTGATACCGATGTCCTGGGCGATGGCACCGACGACCTGGGCAACCTGTTCGTTGCGGTAGGCTACTTGGGTTTCATCGGCCCATTGTTCTCTATCGTAGGAATGGGTGACGAGGGTAGAGCCAGGGGCTGAGGCGTAGAGCTGATGGTTCTCATCATCGACCTCTACCGTAATGACCGGAAAGAGCGGTAACTCTGGTGGTTTAGTTGCTGTGTCTTCGTTACTCATTGAAAAGTGCTCCCTGAGAATGAATCGACCAGGATTGAACCGTCATCAGCCTTTACGACAGTCACATCAAAGAAGCCGGTAGCTCTGCGCGGGCCGGTGGTGCCTGATGAGCCGATACGGATGATGGCTTTATCTGCCTGCGAGAAGTCAGTTGAACTAACTTCACGGACGATACCGCGTGTTCTCATGGCGTTGTTGGTGCCGTCAATCTGGGTTTTGAAGGTATCAGTGCCGTACTGCTGAATATGGAAGAGGTAGGAGGCGAAGTCCGCCGCTGCCCCGCGCCGTTCGACCCCCACAGCGGCGGCGGCAACAGCGATAGCGTTGTCCTGTTCTTCCACGCTCCAGTATTGGGTGTCAGCCTGGTAGGTCTCGATAGTGGCCTGCTGAGACTGGACGGTGCTTTCCAAAGAGGCGACGTTATCCTGTGTGGTCTTGAGTTCGGCCTGGGTCTTGGAGTAGCCGATGCCTAGCACCAGGGTGCTCAGGGCAAGCAGGGCGGTCAGCAGGATAAGGGCCCATGCTTTGATGGAGACTCGCTGCTTGAGGGGCTGCTGGTTCTCTGTAGTGGTGCTCATGGTGATTCCTTTCTACTGGTTGGTGTTGCCGTAGAGCATGCCGGTTTCGCTGCTCACGGAGTTAATCTGCATCCCGTTGATGGCCCATTGGCCGGGTTCTTCTTCAACGGCAGTGACAGTAGCTAGTGCGCGACCACCTTTGTATTCGTAGCCGTCTCGCCCTAGCCATGTCCACTCAACGATGACATCTTTAGCGTCAAGGCCTTCAGGCATCTGGTCTGCTTCTTCGGGAGCAAAGCTGAACCGAGGGAGGGTGTAGGCCTTGCTCTTGTAGACGGCCATGAAGTCAGCGTTCATTGAGTTGCGGACGTTAGGGTCTAGGGAGTTGTAGTATTCCTCGGTCAGCAGGGGCTTTGCACGGAGAATGGCTGCGGTGGTGTTGGGGTCAGCGGTACTGTCCCAGCAAAAGGCGATTTCAGTAAAGCCCTTGATAAGAGCCTCGGAATCTGACCTATCAACTGTGGCCGGGTCGGTGCAGCTACCTTCTGCAATATCATCAGCGGTACTCTCTGCTGTGCTAGTAGCACTGGATGTAGCCGTCACGGTAGAGGCGCTGGCGGATACTTGTGCCCCGGTGATAGCTTCGTCTACAGGTTCGGTGGCTTTGTCCTGCTGTTTGGGAGCTAGAAGGACGTAGGCCAGGATGATTGCTAGGGCAAAGGCGAGTGCTTTGACCCACCAGGGCAGGTTACTTACTTTTTGGGTGAGGTTGTTGGGATCTGGGGTGGTGGTTGGGGTGCTCATTCTAGCGGGGCTGCTCCTTTTTCTCGTAGGATCGGCAAGGGGTCGATGTTGTGGCCGTTATAGGGAACAGCCGGCACCGGAGATTCAGGATCGAACATTTCAAAGTGCAAGTGTGGGGCAAAGTTGTTCGGGCCGGCAGGGCCGCGGCCGCCTTCTATGCCAACGATGTCACCGCGCTTGAGGTTGTCCCCGATTGCTACATCCCAGCTATTGAGGTGGCAGAACATTAGCTGTAGTTTGGTCTCTGGCATCTGGCTGACAACACAACCGTATACGGGGTCGATGTTGACGATGGTTACGTCTGTGGGGGCAACAATTGTGGCACCGCCAGCACTACCGGCGCTACCGATGTCAATTCCTACGTGTTCGTCCATCCAGTCGGGGAAGCCGGGGCCCAGATCGCGCCAACCATAGCCGGAGGTGAGGTAACACCCAGGGCAGGGGGTTGTCCACTCGCCATCGCCTAAGTCGCCGTCCCAGGCTTTTGCTCCATCGACCTGTGAGCAGGTGGATGAGAAGTTGACCTGTGCACCGGAGGTAATGTTTTCAACGTAATGTTGCGTTTCACTGTAGGGCGGTATCCCGCCGTGGCTCAGAACAGCGCCAGGGCCAGCGTTATATGCCGCCAGTGCAAGTTTCACAAGTTGGTTAGCATCATCGCCAGCAAGAGGTTTCACCTGTTCTTTGAGTTGTTTCATGAGACGGCCTTGGGCTGCAATAGCAGCATGGGGGTCAAAGGGGTCTTCCCCCGGTGCGATTGCCTCCCAGGTGGAGGGGATGAACTGGGTTAGGCCTTTAGCGCCTTTTGGTGATACGGCGTTAGGATCCCAGTTTGATTCCTGTTGAATTTGTTTAGCGATAATCTCAACCGGTAGCCCTGCTTCTTCAGCTGCTTTTTCTACATCTTCTACATATTCAGCCGGGACGTTGATGAGGCCGTCTTTGTTTTCACTCGTGTTTGTTATTGATGGGCTGCATTTTGTTGAGGTTTTTTCGATGGGGGTAATGATAGTGGTGAAGACGCCAAAGAGTAGTGGCAGCAGGGCAGCGGTTCCAACCAGCATTGAGATGAGGACGCCTGCGCCTATGAGTAGTCCTTTGTTTTTCATTCGTTTCTCCTGGTTTATCCGATACTGGTGAGCTGGAGACCTCTACCGAAGTGTCTATCAAGACGGTCTAATAGCTGGGTGTAAGCGTGCCAGGGGGTGATGTCCTGGTTGATGGCGTTGGAGCTAACGAGGCTGTGGCAGCTGGTGCAGATGGGGCTACGGTTGCCTGTGTTGGGTTGGGTGATGGTGGTGAGTTTGGTGGTGCTGGTGCAGAGGGTGCAGCGGGTGGGGGCTTTAGCCATAGTGTGCTCTTTCATCTACGTTTGTGGGGTTCGTAGAGGTATATGCACTTAGCTGGTGGTTTCGGCGGGCTGTTGCTGTGGTTTTTTAGAATCCTTTGCAGCCAGGCTTCATATCGTATCGTGTGATTTCATGTCATATCACATGGTTTTATATTTCATCACTTCACAGCACATCACACGCCATCACAGCATGTCAGATATACGCAAACACAGAACCACATAACACCACATGAAACGATGTGATATGACATGGAATGATGTTATGTATGAACAGCAAGTCCCCTATCAATCACCAATTTGGCCACTGACAGCATCTTGAGGGTCTGGTTGTAGTAGTCCCGACTCAGGGAGTGGGAGATGCCTAGCTGTTCGCCCAGGGCGGCCACCGCAGAGGCATTCAGGTCTGTTCCGGTAGCTATCATCGAGACCAGTACGCTAAAGCCAGCAGGCAGGTTAGCCTCCTTACCCGGCAGACAGTCGAGCAAGTCTTCGACAGTAACAGCCTCAGTGCCGCCCTGGGCAGCTAGCCGTTCATGAGCATCCAGCGCACGGTGGATAACCTGAGCCAAGCGCACAGTGTTGGCCTGATTATCCCGCAGGGTCTTTGGGGCGATACCCAGAGCCCTGGAAGCGGCCGCTACGTTGCCATCAAAGGCTAGAACGATTTTCAAGGTGCGCTCTAGGTGGGCGGGGTTTTCCATGATTGCCGAGAGGATGCCCATGATGTGGTGCAGGCGAGCGTAGTTGCCGTCTTCTTCGATGATGCCGTCTGCAATGTCTTGTTCAATCAGGGAGAGGGTTTCGCTGATGCCGATGGTGGCTAGGTGGCTGTAGGTTTCATCGTGGTGGGCTTCGGTGAGTTTTTTGCGCTGGTAGGTTTTGACTTCTGTGATTGCTACAGCTCGGATCCAGGGGCCAAAGGGGCCTTTGGTGGGGTCGTAGGAGTCAAGGCGCTGGTGTGCCGCTAGCCAGGTGTTTTGGTGGACGTCGTGGGCGTCGTGGGCGGGGCAGGCGCTGGTGAGGCGGGCTCGGATGAGGTAGATGGTGTTCTGCCAGTCTTCGAGCATTTGGGGTGTCCAGGCGCGGGCGGCACCGGTTTGTGTATGAGTCATGATTGTTCTCTTCGGGGTTGATGTTTTCGGTGGTAGTGCTCTGCTGGTGCGGGTGAGTGATGGGGCAGGGCGCGAACCGATTTAGGGGCATTCTTTAGGCGGCTGAGGTTTTGGCTTGGCGGCGGGCGCGTAGCTGGTCTCGCAGGGCTTTACCAGCCTCAACGTCTGCGGGGGTCTCGGGGCTGATGGTGGTTAGTGCGCCGGTGGCTTCTTTGAGGCACAGGGGGCAGTGGCCGGTGTACTCACGGGTGTGTACCTGGCAGAAGGCAACTGGTGCTGAGGGCAGCTGGGCTGGTGCGGCAGCTGGTTGGGTTTCTTGGGCGGTGTAGCGTTCGATGTTGGCCAGGGCAGTGAGTGCTTCGATGCCGCCAGGTTCGTTGCCGATGGCACGGATGCAAAAACCTACAGGGTTCTGCACTTGCTTGCCTCGGCGCTCTTCACGGCTAACGAGCAGGCGCATGATGGCATCGAGGGTTGGGCCGTCCACGGTGTCGAGCATGCCGGGGGTGGTGCGGTTGATTGCAGTTCGTAGCTGGAGCTGGGCGACTTCTGCGGGCATGGCCCCGATGGGCTGGGCCGGGTGGTTTTTCAAAGTCTGGTTCGCTTCAGTCAGTCCGTCAGTCATTTTTTCTCGCGCGCCTGTACTTGAGGTGACTGACTGATTGATTGATTGATTAATATCAGTCAAAAGATTTCCTTTTAACGCGCGCGTCGCGCACGCGGTTCCTATTAAGGCACTTTTTTGCTCTACCGGCAGAATCTTGTTTCCTACCGGCACTGTGGTGCCGGTAGGTGACGGGATTTTGCCGGTAAGTCTTGCCTTACCGGCATTTTTTGCCGGTAAAGCCTGACTAGGTGAAACGTTATTTTGCTGAAAGTTATCCACAGACCGACCCTCTCTACCGGCATTTTTTGCCGGTAAAGCCTGACTAGGTGAAACGTTATTTTGCTGAAAGTTATCCACAGACCGACCCTCT